>CAXNNO010000206.1:0-5004 GCA_964203555.1 Bacteriovoracales bacterium | reverse complement strand
AGCGAACCTTTCGACATTATTTGGACTTCTGGGAACAATCCAGGGACTGATTCAATCTTTCTCGGCCGTTTCGGCTGCTGATCCGACTCAGAAAGCTGAAGTTCTCGCCAAAGGTATCGCAGTTGCGATGAACACAACGGCCCTTGGTCTTCTGGCCGCCATTACTATCATGATGGTTCATGCTTTTTTAATGGCGAAGTCTGAAAAAATTGTAAACGAGATCGATGAGTTTTCAGTCAAGCTTCAGGATCTTCTTGGAACTAAAAAAGCAATCGACGATTAAGGACTGAGCTTATGCTAAAAGTTCCTACAAGCCGAAAACGAAAGAAGCCAGACGAGAAGTTAAACCTTGTCCCTATTATGGACTCGGTTTTTATCTTCATCTTTTTTCTTCTTATGTCTGCAAGCTTTTTGAAAATTTATGAAATCGGCAGCGATGTCCCAATTGTTTCGGATTCTGAGCCGCCAAAAAATAAAAAAGATCCTTTAGCACTCACACTTACTGTCGATGTTAATGAGATGATACTTTCCAAGGGAATTCCGTCACGTACTCTTCGAAAATTTAAAAAACTTCCGGATGGTGAGTTTAATTACGAAGAACTGCATACAGTATTGATTGATCTGAAAAAGCAACATCTTGATGAGGATACGATTATTTTTGAACCCATCGGCGATCTTACTTATGATGAAATAGTGAAGATCATGGACGCTGTTCGAATAATTAACAAGACGGATGAAGCAATTTTTAAAACAAACAAAGATGGAATTGATGAAAAGATTAAAAATCTTTTCAACAAAATCATCTTCAGCAATTTAATGAGCTAGGTTTATATGGCAAAAAGAGCTTCCCGGTTTATACGAAGAAAGAAAGAAACGGTATTTGATATAGACATCACTTCACTACTGGATATTTTAACTATCCTTCTGGTTTTTTTACTTCAAAGCTATAACTCGTCGGGAGTTGTCATCAATGTTCCCAAAGATATCGAACTGCCACGTTCCGCATCGGAGTCTCTTAATAGTTTTGGTGTCAATGTTCAGGTTTCTAAAACTCAGATATGGGTAGACGATATGGAGGTCCTTAATTCAGAATCCACCGATAAGGGACAAATCTTTGATGAAGGTGGAAGAAGAATCGTTCCTCTCTATAATGAGCTGGTTAAAATCAAGGAAACAATTAAGGCTTCAGAAAAATTATCACCTGATGCCAAGAAATTTTCCGGTGTAGCGAATCTCGTGGTAGATAAAACTCTCAAATATAATTACCTCAAAAGGGTTATGTATACCTGTGCAGCCGCCGGTTATAAAGAATTCAAATTTGTGGTTATGACAAACGAAAATTAATCTGATCTTTCATTTTAAAAGATGAGAAGACATCTCAAAAGAATCTTCTCATCTTTATCTTTTAACTAAATTCTCTTCGGTTGGAAATTCATAGGTTGCTTAACCTCAACTGTACCGCCTCCAAGAGGCTCAGGGAAAGTAATACCTCTGAGAGTATTCACAACACACGCACTCACGTCTCTAGGCAGAGGAGTTGAGCCATCAAGGCCCGCTTTCGCCACGTGTCCAGATGAACCGATGACAAAATTAAGCTTAATCGTTCCGTTAATTTCAGAACCCTTCGTTTCAAGCTCACGTTGGTAACAGCTTCGAAACTGCGGCAAAAACTCCATTAATCTTCTTCGGATGACGTCCGGATCCATTGAACCGAGAACAACTGTTTCTGACGGAATACCGGCGGTATAGATCGCTCTTTTTGCGGAAAGTCCCTCAGCACCTTTGGATTCACCTAAAGCTCCGCTCGTTGCACCAACTAAGCTTCCCTGATTAGTAGAAATGTCGGCAGTTTTTATCTGACCAGTGCCGGTACTAACGCCGGTACTCGCCCCCACCATTTCTCCCCCTGAGCCAGACACAGACTTAGTCTGAACTCCACTGAGAGAGCCGCCCTTGGCAACCAACGAACTGATGGAACTTTTAAAATCTGCCGATTTATAAACTTCAACATGGCCCATTGTTTTGGCTTCAAACTGAGAAAGGGCCGTCGGAGCTTTTACACTAGGTTGTTTACTCTTACTTTTTGCCGGAGACGGTGAAGAAACAACCTTCTGGGTTGGTTTAGTGACGGGTTGTGTTCCCTGCTTCACAATCTTTTTCTCCTGGGCCGTTTTTTTACCCGGATCAGGCTTTTGTTTCTGAACCTTTGTCACGGCGACGTCGGGTTTCTTCAATTCAGGTTGCTTTTTAACAACCTCTTTCTTTTCGACTGAGATTTTAGAAGGAGCCTTCTGTGCTATTTTCGGTGCTTTCTCCGTTTTTTCGACTAAAGGATTTTCTGAGACTGTCATTCTTTGTTTATAGAGAATTGTTGCCAGCCTCTCTGGGGCAAGTTCATTTTTTCTTTCGTCTTCAGGCACTTCTACCATGTTCAGAACAAGGGAAAACATGGTTAGCAAAAAGAAGAAGAGTGCTAGGTACTTTCGAAATTCAGGATCTCTTTTTAAAATCGGTGCATGAGCAACTGACGGTGGTGCTTGAACATTTCTGACGAAAATTTGAAGGTCTCCCTTCATAAGACGCAGAAGATCCTGACCTAGCAATTCAACATTGGTTCCAACATGACCGGAGTCTTTTTTCTTATCACTCAAGAGGAAAAGATCAAATCCGGGCAATGTACTAACAATTGCAGAACCATGTCGTACATCAACAAAGGGAATGCTTTCATGCTTTCCAAGGTAAGGGAATTCAAGGCCCTCCTCCTGGGTCAGGACTCCTGAAATTTGATAGATTTTTTTACCTTCGGGAAGGTAATCTATACTAAAAACCTGATCTTTAAAGAGAATGATGACTTCTACTGCTTGCTTTGAAGGCCCATATTTAAAAATCGGGTAGAGTTCCTGCTTATCCTCAAAAATATATTCGCTAAATTCGGCCTTAGGATCTGATGATAACGGGTAAACGATTGAGGGAACATCACTTGTTATCTTGGGTGCAGATTTAGGAAGTGATTTGGGAGACGGTGGTGGCCCAACAAGTGCCTCAAGAGGAATTTTAACAGAGGCGCGGCCATAAGAAGGCTCGAGCGTATCCAGTACAGGGGGAAGTGAATCCTGAACGGAGTAAGGAATAAATTCAAATTCAATATCAGCGAGTCTGAAAAAATCTCCGAGTTGGACATCTTTTACGACCACCTTATCATCATTAACATAAGTTCCATTGGTCGAATTCATGTCATAAATGACTGCTCGGTCATTGAAAATTTCCATAACGGCATGTACTGCTGAAACAGAATCATGATTAACAATCACGTCACAGCTTTCAGTTCTTCCGAGTAAAAGACGTCCGGTACCAAAAACACCACCCTGAATCCGTGCGTTGGGATTGGTTGATCTTATTTCATACATTTTTGGCTGCTTCTTTTTTTCTAATTCCACTACTATCCCCTAGCGTATGCCATCAATGGCTTTTTTCATTTCTTTATTAAAGTTTTGTCTTTCTGGAAGTTTATTTTTGAATTCTTTTCTAAGACGTGGGGCAATTGAAAGATCACCGGGCGACCCCGCTTCCCCCTCGACACCTATTTCATCGAAGTCAAATTTTTCAAATTTTTTGTATTCATATCTGACGTTCGCCTTATTTGCCTGAGCGATAAGTTGAAAAGAAAAAAGTAAAAGAACCATGAAAAGTAATTTCACAATGAACCTCCCAAGTGTGCCTTCACTGTCGTGTAGTATTTTTTTAAATGACCATCCTTAGGAGTATCAATAAGGTCAAAAACTTTTTTTGCCTCAGACTGTTTGCCGGTCTTTTGTAATGTTAACGCCAAATTAAGCCCGACCTCAGGTCTTGCCCATTCATTTTGAGGGATATTTTTAAAATAGCTGAGGGCCTTCTGATAATCGGAGAGCATGAAATGGGCTGATCCAACGGCATTAAGAAGACCTGCGTCCTGTGGTGAAGCACTTAAGAGGCTTTGAAAAATAGGAAGAGCAGCTTCTGCGAGTCCATAAGTAAGATAAATCCGGGCGAGATTATACCGGGGAGTTTTAGAGAATTTTGAAAGTTTATTCGCTCTTTCAAATGCCACTAGTGCCTTTTGATCCTGGCCCTGGCGAGAGTACATGACACCGATGTTATTTAAAGAAGGTATGTAGTTAGGTTCAACTTCGAGTGCTTTGTTATAAAAGAGTAAGGCCTTTCTGTGAGAGCCGGCATTGAGATGACAATTAGCGAGCTGATTCCAATAAGCAGCAGTTTTCTGATAGCGATTAAATTGTTCAGAGGCCAGACGAAAAGCGTCCGAGAAGTCTCCTTTTGAGCACATTATTGAAATATCCAGTAAAGAATCACCTGCGGGTTTAATCTCTGATAATTCTGACTTATGATAGCGATCAACGGTTTCATCCTGAAGCGCAGGACTGAGAGATTTACTGACACTTTTGTAAAAGTCAGTCACCTGTGAATTCGTTAAAGGCTTCTCTTTTTTAAAATCCTCGTTCCTTACTTTTTCCAAGTTTATTGAAGGCTTCTGGGAAACGGTGGAACAAGCTGTAATGAAAATGAATGAGAGAATGTATTTCATCGACGGCCTCCTCTATCCATGAGTACTCCCTGCCTTTCAGTCAGGTAGCGTTTCATTTTATCTACCTCTAAAAAAAGAACAGAAAAATTGCCATGGGATAGTATTCTATTATCATTGATGAGTTTTTTTATCTCTGATCTCTGTCTCCGGGCATTTTGTAAAATCGGCCCATGAACTTCCGCCATTGCTTTTTTAAAACTCTCAATATATTCCGGTGGTTTTCCCTCAGGGGTGAAGTTTTTAAGTCCTGTTCCAAAATTTTCGTAGGCCTCGATGACTAGATTATAGGCCAGAACAATCCCTTTTCCAGAACCAATTTTCTGTATGCTATTCACTTCCGTAGTCATTTGATCCAGAAGAAGAAGTTTTCCCTTTACGACACTGTTAAAAAGATCTTCAGGGAATGAGAGAGTCAATTG
>CAXNNO010000205.1:0-5032 GCA_964203555.1 Bacteriovoracales bacterium | reverse complement strand
ACTGGCTAGATTTTATGAAATCCATGTAGTTTTGATAGTTTTCATATAGGGAGAGTTTTCTCATCGCTTTAGTACAGTTTCGGGGGTGAATCCCGGAAACGAACAAGGTCATGTTCTGCTCTTTTTCAGTCGGAGAATCGACTTTACCGGAAGATAAAACTTCGCCCTTGAGTAAATCCTCAGTCTGTCCTTGAGATGGTGAATAAAAAACTTTTAGTTTTGTTTTAAGTATCTCGCCAAAGCTCGCCGGCAGATTAGGTCTATCCTGAGCTAAAGTTCTTTCATTGAGACAAAAACTAAAGATAAGTAGTAAAAAACGGTATCTCATTTGTTGACCTATTGTTCCTGATGATCTTAATCTTATCCTATTGATTTTCCAGTATGCAATTTTAAGGAGCTTTTGACAATGGCAGTCGAAGAAGTAAAGCGCCGCAGCGCAAAGATCAAGGAAGCCCTCATTGAAAGTAAGGATCAGCGCTGGCACTGCCGAAATCGGGTCACTCTCGTTTTTGGAAGTAACGACATTGAAGATCTTGATACATATGTTTACACGAAAGATTCTATTGAATTTAAGAAGGTTCATTTTCATCAGGCCAAATCAAAGGCGATTGAGGAAATTTTAGATAACTGTATCGATGAATTTTATCGGGGCCACGTGTCTGAAATTCACGTCAATCTTTCGGCCGACGGAAAACATGTGACAGTCCAGGATAACGGCATTGGTTTTCCTCTGGCGAAAATAAAAGACGTCTACACCGAATTCAGAACCGGATCTAAATTTAAAGATGAAGAAGTTGACGAGAAGGGCTTTCTTTACAGAACTCTGGGGCAAAATGGTCTTGGGGCGTCCGCTACTTGTCTGACCTCAGACATGTTTAAGGCGACGATCCGCCATTACAATTCAAAAAAAGAGCAGACCTATGAATTCATAGATGGTGCACTTCAAATTAAGAAGGCGAAGGAAAAGCCATTTAAGGGTCCTTCTGGCGTCAAGATAGAACTGACTCTTGCCAAGGATGTTTATAAAAACCCCGTGGTTGATAGAGAGCTTCTAAGAAAGCGCATTATTGATCTTGCCTATAATAACCCGGGTCTGATTTTTTATTTTAACGAAGAAAAGTATCTTTATAAAAAAGGTCTCTTCGAGCTGGCGCAAAGGATTGATCCCACATCAGCACAGCTTATTGGGGATGAGAACTTTGTCTACGAAACGACAAATATTAAAGGTGCCAAGGTTAAGGCCAGGTACGACATCCATGTTTCTGTGACTTTTGATAAGAGGTCTGATGAAAAAGAAAGAATGATCTCTTTTGTCAACTCCACCCCTACCTATGATGGTGGATTTCATCATGATCGAATCAAACGTCTCTATATTAATACTGTTAAAGACAAACTCGAGAGAACGGCAAAAAAAGATAAGCTTACTCTTGTTGATAATGATGTTCTGGCCGGAATGACTTTAATTATTGGAATCGTCATGCCGAATCCCCGGTTTGAATCTCAGACCAAACGAAAACTTGTCCGGGACACGCATTTAGAGAAGGCCCTTGAGACATTTATGGCCGACGGCATGGTGAAGTTCATGCGGAAAAACCAGGAACTCCTTGATCACATCATGGAGCGGGCCAAGTCTCGTCAACGCCTGATGGATCTCAAGGATGCGTCTAAGCTTGCCAAGAAAGGTAAAAAGCAGAGAGTTGAAAAACTCCTTGATGCTAATGAGAGAAAGGACAGAACGAAATGTTCCCTCTTCATCTGCGAAGGGGACTCCGCCATCGGAGGACTTCGTTCGGCAAGAGATAAGTTGTATCAAGGTGGTATTGCCCTTAAAGGTAAACCGATGAATGTTTCCCAGGCCTCTATTAAAGAAGTGCTTGAGAATCAGGAATTTGCCGACATCATGAGTTCAATTGGATTGGCGATAGGACAAAAAACCGATCCGCAAGAATTACGTTTCTCAAAAATCGTTTTTCTTGCCGACTCAGACGTTGATGGCGGTCACATTAACACGCTCCTGACAAATTTCTTTTTCACTTTCTGGCCCGAGATGTTTGAGATGGGAATGATCCAGATTGCCAAGGCGCCTCTTTTTGAGGTCGTGACAGATAAGGGTACAATTTACTGCGAATCCGAGCAGGAACTTGAAAATCTCAAAAATAGAAAAGACGTCAAAATTAAAGAAATCATGAGAAACAAGGGTCTTGGGGAGATGAGCCAGGAAGCTTTTAAGCACGTTCTTTCCCGAAAAGAATTTACTAAAATTTCAGTCAAAGACATGAAGGCATCTAAAAGCATGCTTGAGACTTGTTTTGGAAAAGAATCTCAATTACGTAAAGACCTATTAATCGATTCGGATGAAATAGATGTCGATCTCACAAACATCATCGCCGGTAACAAGGCCGCCAAGAAAAAAGCGGCCGAGGCAAGAGCATAATTATGACCGTGAATAAAGCATTGCACTCCATGAGTGCTATTCCTCTAGAAGCACTTGTAAAAGAGGAATATAGGACCTACCAGATTTATACTCTTATGGATCGCGCGATCCCTTACCTTCAGGACGGTTTAAAGCCTTCTCAAAGGCGTATTCTTTTCACCTTGTGGAAGAATTCCAATAAGGGTCTTGTTAAGGTGAGTTCCTTAACGGGACTTGTTCTGACACTCCATCCACATGGGCCGGCATCGGTTGAGCAGTCCATTGTTAATCTTGCCCAAGACTACACCTTCTCCAATAACTATCCCCTGATTGATAAAAAAGGGTATTTTGGGGAGAGAATGGAAACCTCGGCAGCAGCGGCACGTTACATTGAGTGTAAACTTGGTAAGGTTGCTGAACTGCTTTTATTTGATGATATGAACCAGGTTGCGATGGTGCCCAATTATGATGAGAAGGTCATGGAGCCCGTCGGTCTACTGCCCAAACTCCCCATCATGTTATTGAACGGCGCAGAAGGGATTGGAACCGGTTTCTCCTCAGTTATTCCGAGCTTCAATCACGAGGATATTGTTAAGTCCATGATCTCTTTTGTTGAGACCGGAAAGATTAAAAAAATCAAACCCTACTTCCGCTATTACACCGAAAAAGTGGACAGCGACGAGAAAGGTCGAATCATCACCAAGATGTCTTTCAGGCAGGTAGGGGATAAAATCTTCATCACAGAAGTTCCCAAAGGCTATGACGCTCAGAAAATATACCGACATCTTAATAAGCATATGGATAATGATTTTCTCAAAGATTACATTGATTCATCGGTTGATAATATTATCAATGTGGAACTGATGTTCAAACGCGGCCAGACTCCGACCTTGCAGGAAGTTGAAAAAGTCATGGGAGTTTCAAGTTCGATTGTTCCTAACTACACACTCATAACCGAAAAAGGGGTCAAGGTTTTTCACACAGTTGAAGAAATTCTTGAAGTTTTTACTGTTCAGAGACTTGCCATTACAAAACGTCGTTATGAATTACTTATTAAAGATTATGAGGACCGCTTAACTAAGAATAACGAGATCATTCGATTTATCAGAGAAAAGCATTACGCCATTGCTGAAAAGAAGGCCAATCGTAAAGATTATATCGACTATTTAACTAAGCAAAAATTTGCCTACGCTGAATACCTGGCCGATATGGCCATTTATCGAATGACCAAAGAAGAAGTTGAAAAACGTTTGCTTCTTATTAAAGAGGAAACGGTTGCCCTTAATGAGTTTAGAAAAGTCCTCAAGTCTCCTGAGATTATCAAGAAAAAGCTCATCGAAGAACTTGAAGAGACCGGAAAAAAACTTTCGGCCATCATGAATGACAAGGAAGCGGAGAAGAAGAGAAACTTTCAAAAAGTAAAAAATTCTTCCCCTAAGTTGAGGCAGTAATAAATATCATAGAGAATGGTTTCCTTGCTTGATTCCATTCTCATAATGATCGCACTCACCATTGGCCTTTAGTTCAATTAAAATTTTCACTTCCTGACCGGTATCCCCACTATTGGGAGCGTATTGAATTCTTGGCCCTGATATGATGGCCGTGTTTGTGCCTGTACCAAGGGTGATGCTGTACTTTCCCGCGAGATCAGTTCTGTCAATGCTCGATGGCACCCGATTATTCGAGGATGGGGTAATACTTGGAATCATGACCGTGTTGCCGTACTTGTGAGGAAGACCCAGAAAATGTCCAATTTCATGAAGAATGACTGTCCTGAGATCAAACGACATTCCGCTTATGGCATTATCGGTTCTGAAATTATAGAGGTTTTCATTGACCAGAATGTCAGCATGCAGAATACTCACGTACTCATTGGCCGAGCCGACATTGTATCTCATTCCAAAAATTTGCGTTATTGCCAGTGCCCCTGAGTTGAGAGTCATTGGCCAGTTTGTTATTTTATAAATTCCAAAAACATCGTCTCTACCCAGGGAATCGAGATTCAAACTAGCACTTGATATTTCTGATGTTCTTTCCGTGTCGTTAAAGAAGTTTTTCTTATCCTCTACAGCTGTTTCCCATGCCGAAGTCATTTCCTGAATACCAGCCACTTCAGCGTCGGAGAAGTCATTTGAAATTTTTAAATTTCTTGGAAAAGCAGCACCAGACCACAAATAGGGGGCCGAGGCGTTGATCGCTGCGGGTGTGGTGACTGATTCAGTCGTCTTCGTTGCATTGCACGAGCAGAGGAAAAAAATATTGGTTATTAAAAGGAGTTTCTTCATTTTGCTCCAGATTTTCGATTCTCTTAAGATATCGGTCGTTCTGGAGCAAAAATAAGGTAAAACTACCTATTTCATCGATTTTGCGTGATCGAGAAGAAATTGGTCTAAACCATTTTTAGTTAGAGGGTGATTGAATAATCCTTCGATCACTTTAAAGGGGAGAGTCGCCGTGTCCGCACCTACCATGGCACAATCCTTCACGTGCGTGGAGTGACGTAAAGATGCCGCCAGGATTTTTGTTTCGAAGCCGTAGTTATTAAAAATTACTCTAATCTCCTGAATGAGATCCATGCCAGTCTGACCAACATCATCGAGACGACCCACAAATGGAGAA
>CAXNNO010000204.1:0-5104 GCA_964203555.1 Bacteriovoracales bacterium | reverse complement strand
CATCTCCCATGAAGGAGAGGAAAAAGTATATAAGCTCTTGTTTAAATGCCTGTGCTAAAAAATCTAAATCGTAGACATTCCGGTAGGATAAGGCAATTTTTTTGGTTATTTTGCATAAAAGTTAAACACCCTGATTTCATATTGCGACCATATTTCCGCCCTTATCAAAATAGGTCGAATTTAAGAACCCGCATTGCTGCATAATTTTGAGCTTTAAATAACCTGCATTTTTATACCCATATCCTCTTCGTTAGAGTGTTTTAATGACTTTATTCATACCCTCAGAAATTGATGTGGTGACCTTACACCGGAAGTAGTTTTTAACGATCAAGACAACTAATGACGGTAAAAAATCGATCTGTTCTTTTATCGCCATCTTTTAAATCAAATTTACGAATATAGACTTCATCAACACTGATTCTGGAGAACTTAGGAAACTTATATCGTGAACACTGGCCTTTCATTCTGTTGTAATCGATTCGCCAGGCAGTAACCGGATCAATTCCAATAGTCTTGGCCAGTCGAGATATAGGAGAAAATTCACAGAGCTTACCCATCCAAAAGCTAAAATCTTTTGCTACATACGGAGATTCTTCCGACAGTATCTCAATATATTCAGAGCTAGCTTTTTTACACCCAGAACAATGTTTTTTAAGTCGCCATAGGTAGAGGAAAGTCTCTGGCCCGAAGATCGGCATTGTACGAATTTTTAAACGGTGCTTGCGGCACAAGAAGGGGCGTCAGAAATATCTTGACCACAACGATAATTTGAGGTCTTAATGAGCTCAATTTGAATCGATTGGTCTTCTTGGTTTAAATCGTCATCTGAAACTTTAAAACTATTGATGATTGAGTCTAAAAAATTTGCCAGAATCATCTCTACACTTCCTTTATGATGAGTTTTTTTGATTAAGTAGTTGAGATGGTTTATCTGTGACTCAAGGGACACTCTCCGAAACAGGTAAAAGTTACAATCCAAAGGCAGGATCGAAAGCATTCAATTAAGATCTAACAATCAAAAATGGAGATCAACATGATTTCAAAAGTCTTTGTTACTCTTACTCTCACTTTAAGTAGTCTTACAATTGGTGCAGAAGTGGAGAGAAGACTTTTCACCATGGAAAAAAATCACAACCCTGAAAACATCATGATGATCCACACTCAGACTGATGAAGATTGTAAATTTATCTCCAGCTCAAAAAACCGCGAAGCTAATCTCATTGAATTCTATTGGATGATGAATCACGGCAAGTCAAAAAAAGAAGTTCACTCGATGATACGAAGTGAAATCAAAAAACGTGTCCAATTTCATAACTTTGGTGATTTTGGGGATTCTTTTAAAATTTCTCTTTCTGACCTGAATGAACTTCGTCATGACCTATCAGAAACTTCAATCGAAGTGACGAGTCAAATGAGTGAAGGGAATTGCATCGTCAAGTCCGTCATCGATCTGGGAGCTTCGGGCCAGAATAAGAGAATGGATTTAAAGCGTACCTTTTGCGAAGTTTCTAAAAATATCGTAGGTATTCCAAACGGCTGCAGAGTTCTGCATTTAGAGGGTACTGATGTGGATACGGGCGAACCATTAAAAATTCGGTTTAAAAAGAAATAAGCTCAAAAAAACCAGGATAGGATTTATTAACAGCTTCGGCCGGTCCAATCGTTCCACCACTGTGCTGAAGAAGAAATAAAGATCCCACCATGACCATCCTGTGATCGTCAGGCATCAAGAGATCGACTTCATCCATTAACTTATGACTGGAACCCTCGATAAAAAGGACCCCGCCATCACTGTGGGCCTTTCGCTTAAAGATCCCCAGCAATTTAATCACTTCCTTTAAACGATCACTTTCCTTATGAACGAGATTCTCTATACCGGTCAGTTGATGCTGTCCTTCAATATGAGACAGTAAATAGGCAAGTGTAGGAACGAGATCCAGACAATCTGAAACATTTAATTGAACACTTAATGGTTCTCTGATCGGAGACACACTTATTCCCTTTGAGTTCACCTCAAGGCAATTAAACTTCAAAAGGACATCCATTAACTTAGAATCGGCCTGCCATGGATCAGGACGCAGGTTTGGAAAATGAAGGTTTTGATTGAGCGCCGCAAATGCCATTGGATAGCTGGCACTACTCCAGTCCATTGGAATCTCATAGACCTCATCATTGCTAAATTCAGCAAGCATTTTTTCAGTCATTGCCCAATAGCTTTGGGAAGAAACCATATTCACGGGGATTATTTGAGCATCCCTACCGATGCCCAATAGCTGAAATGCAGAGGCAAATTGAGTGGTTTTAGAGCAGTCGATTTTCACCACTTTTTCTAAGTTAATCGGGCCTTGAATGATGAGTTTATTATCAACCAATTCACACTTGGCACCAAGCGAGCGACCAATGTCCAAAAACTCCTGCCAAGGTCTTTGTTTGAGCCTCTCTCCCAAAATCAGAGTGTACTCGGATTTTCCGAGAAGGAGCATGGCCGCAAAAAATCTGGCGGTCGTGCCACCCTCTCCCACCGAAATATGAGTCACGGGAGCGACTTCACATTCAGGAAAAGAATTCGTGAATCGAAAAATATTATTATCAATTTGTATTTTAAGCCCGACTTCCCTAAGGGAATTTATCAAGATGGTGACATCTGTGGCCTGAGGAAGATTTTTTATTCCGGGTGAATTTTTGAGAAGTGCTCCCAAAATCAAGGCGCGATTAGCATAGGATTTGGATGTGGGCACGATGACGTGACCGGGAAGGCGAGATCCTTTCTTAATCGTTAAAATCTGCATGTGCGGTTATCTTTACTTTTATCTCTTTTAGTGGGACTTCCTCAACATAACAAAAACCAATATCCTTGACGAGAACTAAGCGTATCGAAGTATTCACCTTCTTTTTGTCCTGATCAAGATACGCCATAAAAGCTTTTGAATCGAAATTTTTGAAATTGATGATTTCAAATTTTTCCAAAGGAAGATTGAGCGCCTTCACCATGGCTTCCCAATGCTTTAGCGAAACATCATCTTTCATGATTTTAAAAAGATACTTTAGTCCCATGGCAACTGCCTGACCGTGTGGAATTTTTAGTAAAAATTCAAACGCGTGACCCAGGGTATGTCCGAGATTAAGAAATATTCTCTCCCCCTTCTCTTTGAAATCTTTTTCAACGACCTCATTTTTAAAAGAGGCACAGGCCAGTGCAATTTCTTCAATGGAAGCCTTGTTCAAAATAAGGGTGTTGATCTCTTTTGATAAAAAACCATATTTAAGGATTTCACCTTTACCCGACATCCATTCTTTTTCCGGAAGGGAGGTCAAAAAGTCACCGCAAATAAATACGGTCACGGGAAGATGAAAGGCGCCAATAAGATTTTTCCCCTGAGGTGTATTCACTGCCACTTTTCCACCGATGGATCCATCAATCATTGCCAAGAGAGTCGTCGGAATAGAAACCCAATCGATTCCTCTTAAAAGTGTCGCGGCCACAAAACCCGCAAAGTCAGTGGTGGCCCCACCACCAATGGCATAGAGCTTGGAATTTCTCGTGACACCTTGTTTGAGGAAAAACTCAATGGCATTTTCATAAAACTCAAGCGTCTTTTCTTCTTCTGGATTTTTGAGCCAGAAAATATGGGGTGAAAAGGAGATCCATTGGGGTAAATGATTCTTTATGCGCTGATCAGCAACGGCAAAGAACTGATCATCTTTATAAATGTCCAGTTCCTTGAATAATTCGAACTTTTTGAGGTAAATTAGATTGGATTTCATGTGTAGATTATTATCGTCAAAATCCAAGGAAAATAAAGTGAGTGTTGAAGGCTTTTTACAATTAAAAGAAATTGATTCTTTGACAAAAATGAGAATCCACCAACTTAAGGCGAAAAGTGAGCAGGAAGATCGCCTTTTCAAACTAAACAACAAGCGTCAAGAAGCCGTTTTGCAAACAACAATACTCAAACAAGAGCTGGTTTTAACCCATAACAACCTCGCTGAAATTGATCAAAAAATTAAAATTGCATCAGTACAAAAACAGCGCTTGATGGACATGGGTGGGGATGAAGTCAAAATTAAGCATTATATTTCTGAGATCTCCTCACTCGAAGATCAGGGATTCATCCATATCACCAGGGCTGACGAGATTGATCTCGAACTGACAGATCTCAAAACTTTTATCAATGGATTGGACAAGACCATTCAAGAAATTCAAGCAGAGGTCATAGCGGAGGTGGAAAAAATTGAGGGTGAGATCAGGAATTTTGACCATCGGTTAAGTTTACTTCTGGCGGATCTTCCGTCAGATTATAAAAATCTATTTTTAAAAATTTCTGCTAAAAATCTTGCCCATGGCCCCTTTACTCGAGTGGATCAAGGAAGTTGTTATTTCTGTCGTTTCAAAATATCCCGCATCGATGAGTCTGAAATTGACATAGGCAGGAACTTAAAAACTTGCCCTCAGTGTTCTCGTATCTTCTTGCCTTATGGAGCCTAAGAGCGTTATATAACTTTTACCGAGATCAGGGGACTATCGCCGCCGCAAGGGGGAGGAAAGTCCGGACACCATAGGGCATCGTAGCGGGTAACGCCCGTCCGCCGTGAGGCGAGGACAAGTGCAACAGAAAGTATGTACAGGTCTGGGGAAACTCAGATGCTGTAGTGAAACCAGGTAAACTCTACGAGGTGCAAGCCCATGTAGGTGAGCGTTGAGTCGGCTCGAGGAGCTCACGGGTAGGGTGCTGGAGCTGTGAGGTAACTCACGGCCTAGAGGAATGATAGTTTAATACAGAATCCGGCTTATTCCTGGTCTCGGTTTTCTTCCCCTTTAAGATCCCTTATAGATCATATAAAGAATACATCCCCCCTTCCCAATTTATTTCGGAATGAATAGCTATAACCCAGAATCATCATGGGGAAATTTAATGAAATTTTTAATTTTAACGGCGCTGTTCATCACATCGACAGTGGCCATTGCTGAAAGCTCAAAACTCACGATTCGCCCATTTAGGGGAGAATTCGCTCTCAACCCTTCAGACATTAAAATAGATTCTGCCAACCTCCGCGCAGCAATCCAGCATTGCAATTTTTTTAATACCATTTGTGAGGGTGGACC
>CAXNNO010000203.1:0-5113 GCA_964203555.1 Bacteriovoracales bacterium | reverse complement strand
AAAGCCTGTTCTCACGACAGAACATGAAGACTTTTACTGACTTAACATATTCTCCGTTCATGTAAGTTGTCGAAACGGGAGTGTTGTTAAATAGGTCACTCAAAGCATCGCTTGTGATCGTCTTTTTTCTTTCCTGATCTTCAATGATGTCAAAATATTCATTGTGGGTCTTGGCCAGATCAATGATTTCTTGATGGCCGGCATTGAGAATTTCTTCCTGGTAAGCTGCAATGATGTAGACAATTTTTGTTTCTACATCCGGCGAGCGAAGAATCATGAGAAGATCATTGACGAGATCCTCTGACAGGCTTGACATTTTCTTATACTTGAGTCTTAAAATGCCGAGACGAAGTCTCTCGGAGAGGTCGTAGTGAAATGTATTTATTTTGTTCAGGGCATCGAGGGGTGCTGTTGCCCCCTCTTCGGCCAAGTCCCAGGCCGCATCCACGAAGAGCTTTTGCTCGAAGCTACTAAATCCGGTATTTAATTTAAGATGACTTCCAGAAAGAAGATTTTGTTTAAATTGTTGGTAAAACGTTTCCTCCAACACATTCAGTGAACTCGGATTGGCGTAAACGAGTTGGACAAATGCAAACACTGCAATGATCGGCATTAAGAGTTTCATGCGATAGGCCCTTTAAAATAATGGAGACTCAAAGCGTAACAAGTTAACCTACGAATCGGCAAGTAGAGACTAACCAGACTTGATGGTTATCTTTCCGGAGACGAGTTTAGCAAGAATACGTGCATCAACAATCAGGCATATCTTATTGATTTTATTTAACGCTAATGGTTATGGCTCTTGACGTTAATGAATTAAGTATTATCTTTAATATTATATTGAAAAATAATTCATGGAGATTCTATGTTTAAGCGCATTTTCTTATTCGTGCTAACTAATATTTTGGTCATGGTTTCAGTGTCCATTGTTCTGAGTGTTCTAGGGGTGGGAAATTATCTGACGGCCCAGGGTATCGATTACTCGGCCCTTATGGTTTTCTGTCTTGTCTGGGGATTTGTTGGTTCTGGTATTTCTTTGTTACTTTCAAAATTTATGGCCAAGAAAATGATGGGTGTTCAGATCGTGGATGATCGTGGACAGTATGCTGATTTGGTTCGTAAAGTTCACCTCATGTCGAAGCAGGCGGGTATTGATAAAATGCCAGAAGTGGGAGTTTACGAGTCTCAAGAGGTGAATGCCTTTGCCACTGGCCCGACGAAAAACAGAGCTCTTGTGGCAGTTTCTACGGGCCTTCTCCAGCAAATGAATTCAGAAGAGGTCGAAGGTGTACTCGCTCACGAAGTGGCCCACGTTGCCAATGGTGACATGGTGACGATGGCCCTTGTTCAGGGAGTCGTTAATGCTTTTGTGATGTTCTTTGCTCGCATCGCGGCCTATGCTCTTCAAAACGTTTTGAGTGGTGACAGGGACGATGATCGTCCTGCCAGTTCAGGCCTTGCGTATCATTTAAGTGTCATGGTTTTCGAGATCTTTTTTTCTTTCCTTGGAATGTTTGTGGTGGCCTACTTCTCGCGCCTTCGCGAATATCGTGCCGACAAGGGCGGAGCTCAATATGCAGGTAAACACAAAATGATTGCGGCCTTAAAGCGTCTTCAGCAAAAAATTGATTTTGTTGATGACTCTAAAGATGCAATTAAGACTCTTAAGATTTCTTCGAAAAAAGGCTTGATGAATTTCCTTTCAACACATCCAAAGCTAGAAGATCGTATCGCTGCTCTTGAGCGTTCTTACTAATCTCTTTATCAGGGGGTGCTTACGGCATCCCCTGTCTAAAAAAATGATCCACCCGGAAGGGAAGACCTTTGCTCCAGAATAAGTCGTCTCACTAATTCCTCCACGCTTGGAATATCTTTGATGAGAGAGGCGATCTGACCGATTTCAATTTCACCTTGATCCATGTCTCCCTCAAGCATTCCTCGCCTCGCCCGTCCGTGACCGAGAAGGCGGAGGAGCTCTTCCTGAGACGCACCCTGGTCTTCCAAAATCTTGACCTCTTGATAAAACTTATTTTTCATGAGTCTTACAGGGACATGTTTTTTCATCGCGAGCATCGTGCTCGCGGGATCAGAGTGAAGGATCGCCTCTTTGAAATGAGAGTGGGCACTTGATTCTTGAGTTGCAACAAATCTTGTTCCTAGTTGGGCCCCTTGAGCTCCAAGGCACATCACTGCCGCAATCGCCCTTCCATCTCCAATTCCTCCGGCCGCAATGACGGGAATTTTTACTGAGTCAACAACCTGGGGAATAAGAGCAAGAGTGGTTATCTCCTCCCGTCCATTATGTCCTCCGGCCTCAAAGCCCTCAGCGATCACGGCATCACAGCCAGCGAGTTCACTTTTTTTTGCAAATTCAGGGGTCGATACGACATGAATAACTTTGCAGCCCTGATCTTTTAGCCAACCTGTATAGGTTTTGGGAGATCCTGCAGAAGTAATAAAAGTTCTTATTCCAAGTTTTAAACTGACTTCAAGTTGTTCCTTGGTCTTTTCATAAAGAAGCGGAACATTGACTGCAAGCCTCTTAGGATGCTCGGTCAAGGACTGCGCCTTTTGAATATGCTCCTGAAGAAGATCGGGTTTCATGGACCCCGCTCCAATGACTCCCAGAATCCCGGCATTGGCCGAAGCAGCGGCAAGTTTTCCACCGGAAACCCAAATCATTCCGGCCTGAATAAGGGGGTATTTTATGGGGAGAAGGGTGGTTATATTATTCATTATTTTATTTTCCCGGGAAACGAGGCGATCTGCAAGTCCATCAGAGCATTTACTGGAGACCGATTAAGGTGCTCGAGAATTTCAGGATCAGTCGCCCGATTAAGGACGGCACGAGTGCTGGTTTTTTTGGGGCCGAATTTTTCGCCCTTTTGAACTCCCCAACCGGTCTCATGAAGACTCTTCCGAATAGAAGTGCTCGCTGAATAAGTTGAAAGAATGACTTCTTCATGGGAACTGCTTTTCAGGAGTTCAAACCATTCTTTGGTCCACAGGTGGGGATTTTTTTTGGGCGAGAAGGCGTCTTGATAGATCGCATGAAATTTAACCGGGTGATTTTTTAAATACTCCGGTAACTCGACTCTCGCGTCTCCTTGAATAACCGAGAGCTTAAAGGGAGAGTGATTGCTGAGAAGGAGATTATTATCCCAGAAAAGTTTTAACTCTGTGTGCATTTGCCTAAACCACTCCAAGAGATTTCTGTCGAGCTCTAGAGATATAAAATGCACCCTCTTATGAGGACCTAATCTTTCCAATGTCGTTAGAAATCCCATCCCCAAACCAAACCCGACTTCGAGAATGGTGAGTTCCTCAAACTTGTGACTTTTTTCAATCACCTCGCAGCCATTGATGTAGTGAGTTTCCGTTTCCGACTTCGCTCCGCCTGTAGAGTGACAGGCCTCCTGGAAAAGCTCTGAATACAGGGTAAAGGAGCCGTCGGCCGTTTCGACGAGAGAGTGGTCAGGGGGAAGTTTTATGTTGAGGTTCATCGTTTCCTATAAAAGATGCCATCAATCCAGGGCATGGAGCTTTTGTTAAGTCGTTGAAATATAGTGAAGTCTCTGATTTTAGTCAGTTCCCGTTAAAATCAATAAAGTATTCAGCGATTGTGACGAAAAGCCAAGAGGATAAGGTGGTATATGCTTTTCAAAAAAAGTTCTGTCTTTTTATTTGTCGCTCTGTCCTTCATGTCTTTCAGGTCTACCGGTCAGTCCTTGTCCGTTGATCTTGATTGCGCTCTAGATGATACGGATAGCTTGTCATCACACCTCATTCCAAATTGCTGGGAAAAAAAGAGTCCAATAAATGAAACGAAAGTATCAAGTGAAGCGCAACTTTTTAAATCAGATCACGAAGTATGCCAATGTTTACGAGATCCGAATCGCACAAAATTGGAATCGATCAGACAAATAATGATGACTAAATCAAATCCTTTACCGCACCAGGATAGTGAAAAAAATAGCATTAAAATATTTAAAGACAATGTCAAATCTCTTGAGGCTGAACTGCAACAACAACGGGACGGAATGGCTTTTAGTGCTTATGCCATGAGTAAAGACTATAAATTTACCAACGCTTATTTGCAACCTTCGACAGCGACGTCGGATATAGGTAATACTACCCCTCTTGCTAGTTGTCTGGAGGGTGTTTGTCCACCCGATGGAAGTAGTCATAACCAAGACAAAGATATTCAGAAAATCATGAATACTTTCAGTGTACCTGCAAAAGTTAATCAAGCACTTTTTAACGATGACGTTTTTCATCCGGGTCAATGTATGAGTGCCCGAGAATATCTGGCATACGCTCAGCTACCATCTGACAACCTTCTTAAAGAAAAAATTAAAAACACTTCGTTGGATAATTTTGATGAGAGTGGATGGAATCATTTTGAACTATTAAGTCAATATGATGAGCAGATGAGTTTGAGTGATCAGAAAAAAAATAAAAACAAAATAATGGAATTAAAGGCAAAGCTAACCTTCTTAAACCGGAACCCGATGATTAAAACATTTCTCGCCGCTGATACGGATATGGATTTAGTCGAAAAAAATAAAAACATTACCTATGAAAAGAAAAGAGAGATTCAAGAAAAGTTGTCATCATTAAACGGATCTCTACCGGGCAAGAAAAAAGAGCTTCTAAAGATTCTTAAAGAATTTGTAACAAATAAAAGCAGCATGAATGAAGTGCCGAACTACCAGAAAAAACTTACAAGTTTTTTTGTAAAACCTGATGTTGGCGATTTGATAGAAATTGAATTCGAAAAACAGGAATACAAAAAAATGTTAATGATTAAGGATCAAAAAAACTTTAGACCTCGTAATAATTTGAGCCATAGATCAGTTGTAGATAGCTTTATTGCAAAAACTGGTTTGGGTAATCCCAATGACTGCAATTCAGAAAAAGCAGATATTAAGGATTGTGTGAATATTTATTCCCGATACTGTCAGGAGTTGGACAAAACGATGGAAGAGGTGAGTCGTACTGATAGAAATCCGGTATTCGTCGATGATCTGAGAGAAAGAACGATGAATGATTTCAATACAAATTTTAATACTAATAGTGACTTTAGAAAATACAATAATTTAATTTGCGGAAT
>CAXNNO010000202.1:0-5228 GCA_964203555.1 Bacteriovoracales bacterium | reverse complement strand
GTCCACAGAACAAGAAGAGATCCCGAGCTTTATGGGTGAGAAAGGTGGAAAATATGCCTGCTCACTTTCAATACAAACGAGGAATTGAAGAACCCAATTCTGAAACGATAAAGTGGATTCAAGAATCTCCTTATAAAAATAATCTTCTGCTTCACAAAAATGTTGGAGTCGTGTCGCTAAAAAAAGAAAAAGATATTTTTCAAATCACTGATTCAAAAAATAAAATTCATTACGCCAAATTTGTCATACTCTGCACGGGCGTCATGGATATTCAGCCAGAAATAAATGGTTCAATCGAAACAGTCTTCGATTATGCGAATGCTCAGACGATTGATTATTGTTTGCTTTGCGATGGTCATCACGTTTTGAATAAGGCGACTTCCGTTTTAGGTCATGACAATGGTGCGGCCTGGGCGTCCATCATGCTTTATGAGCGTTATAGGCCTCGTGAGATGCATATCTTGACTCATGGAAAGGCCTCGGAGTTTCAGCCCGACACTCGAAAACTGATTGAAGCTTATGGAATAAAAGTCAACGAATCCCCGATTGTTGAAATCCTGGGAAGGGAAAAAGGTAAAATCTTAGAGGCCTTTGTCCTCGCAGATGGATCAAAAGTGGAAACAGAAATCTGCTTCATTTCACTCGGGATGATAATTTACAACGAACTTGCCAAAGAAGTTGGTGCAGAATTGGATGAGAGGGGTTTTGTCAAAGCAGATGAGGTCGGTTTAAGTTCCGTGCCTGGTCTTTATGTTGCCGGAGATCTTAAGGCCACTTCAAAAAAACAAATTTATACGGCATGGGATCAGGCAGTGAATGCGTCCAACTCTATAAATATGAAAATTCGTTTAAGTAGACGACCTATCCTATAGGTTTTATGGAAATATCGCCGGTTACCTTTGCTCGGCAAGAAAGACGAATTTCGTTATTATTCACAAAGTCTTCCCCTTTAAGCTTACGAAATTCATTTTTTAGGGCATCGATAGTATTTAGCTCAATTACACTGGGAGAGGACAAATTCTCCTTACCTTCCTGGACTACAATCCTGCATGCTCCACAAGAACCCGAGAGGCATCCGTGAGGAAGTTCCTCTCCTTGATCGGCCAATGAGTGGTAGAGGATTGATCCCTCTTGGACTTCAAAAGTCTTGTTTGTATCGGCTATTGACACTATGGGCATAAGATTCTTCCTTGTCAAAAACCTAAGAGTTTAAGAAACTTCTTCAAATTAAGTTTAGCTTAAGTTCAAAATTTGGTCATTAGGTAAATCCTAGACTAAGGGAGAAAAGTAGATGTCAATTCTCGATAATATGTATTCGATGGGTCACGAAGAAGTTGTTTTCTTTCAGGACAAAACCTGTGGTCTTAAGGCCATTGTCGGTATCCATGATACGACATTGGGGCCGGCCCTGGGTGGAACTCGCATGTATCCCTACGCAAGTGAAGATGATGCTTTGTTGGATGTTCTTCGTTTATCAAAAGGCATGACTTATAAGAATGCCATTTCTGGACTTAACCTGGGTGGAGGTAAGGCAGTTATTATTGGTGATCCTAAAAAAGATAAATCTGAGGCCCTCTTCAGATCATTTGGTCGTTTTATTGAGTCACTCAATGGGCGCTACATCACTGCTGAAGACGTTAATACAACTGTCGAAGATATCGAGCACATCTTTGCTGAAACAAATTATGTTACTGGAGTTGCTCAGCAATATGGTGGTTCTGGAAATCCAGCTCCATACACGGCCCTTGGCGTTTTTCGTGGTATTCAGGCCTCGGTGACAAAGTCCTTCAATAGCCGCTCTCTAAAGGGCAGAACAGTTGCTATCCAGGGCGTGGGCTCCGTTGGATTTGAACTTGCAAAACTTTTGACTGAAGCAGGCGCCAATCTTATTTATACTGATGTTAGTGATCGCGGAATTCAAAAAATGAGAGATGCTTTTCCTCATTCAAGGTACGTTGCTCCGGAAGATATCTTTGCAACCGCTTGCGATGTTTATGCTCCCTGTGCACTTGGGGCCTCTTTAAATGATGAAACGATTCCTCAGTTAAAATGTAAAATTGTTTGTGGTGCTGCCAATAACCAACTCAAGGAAGATCGTCATGGTCTTGTCCTGAAAGAGAAAGGCATTTTATATGCTCCGGATTACCTGGTAAATGCTGGTGGTGTAATGAACGTCTCGATAGAATTCGAAGGCTGGGCAGATTCAAAATCTCGACGGATGATTGATATTATTTATGATAAGACGCTTCAGGTCTTCAACATTTCTGAAGAACAAAATATTCCTGTTAACAAGGCGGCGGATATGATGGCGGAAAATCGCATCACCTCGATAAGAAATATTAATAATTCTTATCTTGGCACCAAGATTAATCATAAAATGCCGGGACAGAAGAGAAGATTCTAATCATGTTTACGCCCCCAGAAATGGGGGCTTTTTTTGTCATCCATACCCCTTTTTTCCCCAATAAAATATTCCTCGTTCTCTTACTTCAACAACTTAACACTTAGCACGAGTGGCATCGTTTGTGCTTAATCCTTACTGTCAGAGTTTTAAATCCTGACTTCAAAGGGGTGGTTATGCAGAGTGAAGAGAATTTGGGACGTTGGGAACTTCTCAAACACAATGTGCAAAGTTTTTGGGAGAAACTGTCTGGAAAAGATTTTGAAGTTGCTCGTCGTGGCGTTTATCGAATGATTGAGAAGTTTTCCAATAAATCACAAAATGAAGTCAAGCGAGATGATATTCATATTGAAAATTATCAATACGAATCACATCGCATGGATGATTTGCCTCTTACGCTCTCGAAGGATCCCGGTCCTGGAGTTAAATACAGTTATACCGAAAATTCTGAATTCGCCAGAGGGGCTGAAAAAGAAGAGGCGATCGGTCTGGACAGTTTTGGAGAGGAGGATACCTTTGATCCGGATGAAGCCGATGAGCATCAGGATTTTAGGAACAGGAATCAGAATTCGGATTTAAGTAAACGCTACTTTACTCATGGGCTTGATTCTGACAGAGATTAGTTTCGTTAATTAAAAGTGAATCCGTATTTAGTCGTGAGGTAGTTTTTAATAACAATCATTTCTGCCTCTGAAGGTGCGGAGGTGAAAATGAATGCCTCACTCATTTTTCCGTCAAATCTGCAAAGGCGGAAGTCACTCTGAATATCAGTTGTATCCAGGATTAATCCAGCTGCGAAATTACCACCCGCACTCCACATTCCGGCCTGGGATGCACTTGCACTATTCCATGTATTCGTAGATCCCACAAATCTTTGGCTTGTTGCCCCAGAGGTTGTGAGGGTCCCGGCACTTGCGCTGAAGTTTACACCTATTATTGAAAGATCCTCTTCGGCAAATAAAATTTGTGAGGTTGATCCCGCAGTCGGGGCTTGGCCTACAAAGACTATGGCCTTAGGTGAAGGCAGGCCTAAAGTATTGCCGAAATGTGTGTCGGCCGTACAAGACACACTTGCCCTGTTATTGGCACCAAATCCGGTTGAGAAGTAACTAGAGGCTCCAGATGAATATGTAAGATTGGTCGTGGAGATCTTGTCATTGATCGCTGTTACGTTTCCAGATGAGAGGGTTAATTTATCTGAATCATTAACGTCATACCAGCTTCGCATGCTCGGAAGGACGAGATAAATTTTTGATGTATCGTGTGTACCTAGACCAAGAACGGCGTTATTTAATCTTGCGTCCTTAATTGCGCCGGCGTTGAGATTGATGTTGGATGAATTTGCGATGACAATTCCATCAAGATCCAGAGTCGTTGAATCAGCAGTTGGCAGGGTTAAACTGAAAACGATCGAACTCGTTCCGGATCCGGATAAATAAGTTGCATACTGTGTTGAGGAGCCGACTGTTATGACCAGCCGTGGAGTCCCGGTAATGGTAACACTTTCATTAAAGACCAGGGTGAAATTAAGGGTTCCAGATTTATGGGCACCATTATTTGGGAGGGTGACAGAGCTGACGTATGGAAAAATTGCATCAACAAGTACTGTTGCATAAGCGATATTATTCATTGTTAAAATCGCATTATTAGTAACTGCATCTTGAATGGTTCCTGCATTTAATTCCACGGCAGTTGCACTCACCCCATTGGTGTCGGAGTCGTTCTCAAGAACTGTGTATGAAAAAATAAGTGCGGAAGTTCCAGAACCACTTTGGTAAGTTGCATTTTTCGTCAAGCCTCCAAGATCAATGGCCAAAGTCGGAGCACCAGTCACAGTCACATTTTCTGAAAAATTAACTGTGAAGATTAGATTTTCTGTAGCGACATACCACTTTCCTGCGGGGCCTGAAATAGATGTGATGGTTGGTACTACACCATCAGTTTTTACACCTGTCAGGACTGGAGGAGAAAAGGAGAGATTAAGTGGAGCGTTTCCGGGAATATCTGTCAGTGTTCCACCGTTTAAATCGATGAGGTTGGCATTTGAGACACTGATGCCATCGTTATCTAGGTCACCGGCCACCACTGTGTAGCGGAAGGTTATTGTGCTTGTCGCTGAGCCTGATGAGTAAGTTGCATATCTTGTGGTTCCTCCGACTGAGAGATGAATTCTTGGAGAACCAGAGATTGTGATATTTTCTGAATAATTCAAGATCAAATCAATTGTTTCGCCTAAGGCGTAAGTTTTATCGGCCGACGTAGAGTTGGAAGAGATTGTTGGCCTCACACCGTCAACCTTATGATTGGGATAATTTATTCCAGTAAAGGCCAATACTGCATCATCACCCAAAGCATCTTTGATGCTTCCTCCGTTAAGAGCAATATTACTAAGAGTGGTCACTCCATCTAAGTCGAGATTGGTGAAAGAAATGGTGTAGCGATAAGTGTGCGCCGAGGTACCAGAGCCGGAAATGTAATTAGCATAAAGGGTAGTGGATCCGATAGTTAAAGAAATTCTTGGAGTGCCGGTAACAATCGCTGGACCGTTGAAATTAACGATGAAATCCATATTGGCGTCAATTTTGTAAGTTCCTTGAGCTGGAGGAGTGAGGGAAGAAATAATGAGATCAACTCCATCAACCAAAATTCCTGAGGTCGCCGGCGGAGTGAATACAAGAGTCGCATTCACGAGAGATGAGTCCTTAATCGTTCCTCCGTTAAGATTTATTGGAGAAGTTAGAAGAATACCGTCACCATCACTTTCTCCGGATCCAACTGTGTAGCGGAAAGTGATCTCGGAAGTACCAGAACCTGACAGGTATGTTGC
>CAXNNO010000201.1:0-5233 GCA_964203555.1 Bacteriovoracales bacterium | reverse complement strand
AAGTGACTGTTGCACCATCTTCAGCTTCGATTTTTTCAACATCGATCAGATCACCTGCTGCTAGCTTGTACTGGTGTCCTTTGATTTCAACAACCGTATACATAAAACTCCTTAAGAGATACCACCTGTCGGGGAGAGCATGTGCTCTTCTTTGGGCCCTAGGTGAGTTAATTTAGAAGTTTTGTTTTAAGGGCAAAGCCAGGAAAAGTCAAATAATTGGGGGGATATGGTTAATTGACTCGCTTGGCTATAGCGCTAATGGGTTAGTCCATCACCAACTAACTGCGAACACTATTTTCAAAAGAAGGCCCGAAGCGAAACACCGATGTCCAGGGTGACCAGTCTTTGCGCCAGATTATCAGTTGCGTTGCCTTTGGCCAACGGCATGAAAATAAAGTGATCGAGTTCCATATTTTTACCGGCACTATATGTGCCTTTCCCAATAAAATACGAAAAACCTGATTTGATATCGTTAATAAGTGTAGCACTTAGCTTCACCAGAGGGTGAATTTCGTAAATATTGGCCAGGGCCGCAAAATATTCTGTGGGTAAAAAACGATCCAGATCGTTGAGATTTTTTACGTAGCTGTTTTGTTTCTGGTAGCCGCCCTCGAATCTCAGGTGCCATTTTCCAGATATTTGTTGATCATATCCGACCATGGCGTCCCATAAATCCTCAGAAGGGTCGTTTTTGATGTTTTGGGATTGATAGAGAAGTTGCGTAAAGGCGAGGGCCTCTTCAAATTGGTAACTGAGCTGGCCACCCCATTTATACCGGTTCTGATCTTCTCCTAAAGAGTAATCCATCTGCATTTTATCATCGTACTGATACTCGCCGTGGGCCCAAAGGGTTTTACTGATTGATCCGTCATATTCCTCAACTCTCTTATCTCCCAGAATTAGAAATTGAATGTGGTGGTTGTCATTTAAAAAATAGGTATAAGAAAGACCGTCATTTCCCTGAGCAACCTGACTGATGGAAGTGAGTCCCGTGGGTTGATTAAAGGGATTGATGGGATTAAAGATTTCACCAAGCCCGTAGTTTACATAAAGTCGTCCAACCATGATTCTTTGTTCTTGAAAATCCCGTTCGTAGTAGAGTTTGTTCAGAACAGATTCAAACTGATGGTCACCGACTTGTTTTGTATGCTGGAGGAGGAATATATCTCTGGCAACCAAACGATTTGGAAAAGTGAAAACTCTCGTGGCAAAATAAGGTTCCCGCTCGGTTCCTCCTATGGGGTCCGGATTGTAAAGGTCCGACTGGCTGTACCTGCCAAACCAGTTCGCCTCAACACTTCCTTCGGCCATTTGAATCTTGCCGTTTAGATTTCCATACAGGAGATAAAAATCATCCTGCGTCCAATCCTGATATAAAGGGGGTTCGGAGGCCAGTTGGTTATTATCTGAATGCCTGAGCTGGCCTTCTATGTTGCCGGAAAAATCAGTTTCCAGCGCAAAGACCGTGGGAACGCAAAATAAAAAGAAAACAAGGACGAAAATAAATCTCATCAGTTACCTGTTAAGTTCTTTTGAGAAAAATGATCAGCGTTGAATTTAATATCAAAATCAAGAGCTTGATAGTCAATGATCGTTTTTTTAGATTTATCTTCTTCGGGAATCATTTCCCAGTGAGTGGGAACTTTATGACCATCAAAAGTTTTGATATGATCAAAGCTAAGAGTTCTTCTTAATTTATTTTCTTTGTCATAGTACTTATACAGGCGCGGTAAACAATCTTCCTTGGAGGCGTAGGTCACTATCTTTGGCCACATGACCTTTGAGCCGGATTTTGCGGTATTTTCAATGACTTTAAATTGTTTTTCTTCCCCGGCGAATTTATGAACATAATCTTCGGCCATCGAGGAAGCTTTTAGTATGTCGTCGTTTGTAAAATCAGATCCCATCCAGCTGGCCAAAAGCATCGATGAAGAAACAGCGACCTTGCGTTTAAGTTTAGGGAAATAGTTCCACATATTATTTTCAATGCGCAGGGTTCTTAGTCCCTTTTCTTTGGCGGGAGATTTGATGGTGGATAAGGCCTGTTTTTTTCCATCGACATCTGACTCAATCTCAAGGACCCTCGTCCAGTTAGGGGTCTGAATAGTCATTGTCATTTCTGATCTGGAGCGGTCTCCCCGCATTTGTTTTTCAGAATATTTCAGCCATTCATCGGCATTGTTTACATTCGCTCCAAGAGCGACACAAAAAAAGAGATCCCTACGAAAGATAGGCTTAAGCATGATGCGTCCTTGTGTCTGAGATTTGTCCGTCTTTCACATAAAGAACTGTTTTGACCTGATCGATTAATCTTTGATCATGAGTGGAGAAGACAAACGTCAGTTTAAATTCCTGATTGAGTTTTTTAAATAGTTCGATAATTTCCTGAGCTGTTTTTGTATCAAGATTTGCCGTTGGTTCGTCGGCCAGAATAAGTTGAGGTCTCCCGGCAATCGCCCGAGCAATTGAAACTCTTTGCTGTTGACCCCCGGATAGCTGCCGAGGAAATCGCCTACCCATGTTATCCAGTCCAACCTGGGAAAGTGCCCATGACACTCGTTCTTTGATTTCTTTTTTATCATAACCCTTTAGTTGAAGCGGAAATTCGATGTTTTCTCCGGCCGTCAGGATTGGAAGGAGCTGATAATCCTGAAAGATAAATCCCATGTAATCCAGACGGTGCTTGGTCCTTTCTTCCAAGGAAAAAGACGTGATGTCACTTCCACCATGCTTAAGTTTTCCTTGGGTAGGAAGAATAAGTCCGGCTATCAGATTGAGAATGGTTGTTTTGCCAGATCCCGAGGGACCCACCAACGCCATAAAGTCTCCCTCAGATATTTTGATGTTGACATCTTTTGCGCCAAAAACTTTTGCCTCTTCTGAGGCCTGATAAACCTTATCGACGTTAATTAGTTCAAATTGCATTTTTACTCCTACGTATGACTCGTATGAGAGGGTAAATCATGGTTGATCCGATAAAAAAATAAATCATTAAGGGCACTTTCCAATAATATTCCATCACGGGATAAAGTCTCACCAGGGGCTGGATAATCATGCCGCCCATGATGATTGGTTTCCCGCCTGTGAAAACCTGGATATTGACCGGAAAATAATAGCAATACAAAGTAGACAGATGCCCCAGAACTGCTCCGAACGCAATCGCAACTGTCCCCAACATGAAGACTTCAAGCATCAGGGAAAGAGTTATCCAGCTTGTTTTGGCACCGATGATGTTGAGACTTTGAAATTCCTGTTCCCTTTCAAAAAAAGTAATCATGAGTGTGTTTGAAAGTCCCAAACTGATGACCATCACGATAATAAATGAAACGACCCAAGTGAAGTTATCAATGAATCTTACCGAGACTCCGATTTCGGGCAGAATCTCCGTCCAATTCGTAACCGCCAGGCCAGGAATGGTCGGCAGAGAATCATCTTCCATATTAAAGTCCACTCTTTGGTGGTACCGCTCCGGAGGCATCACGATAAGTTCCTGAGCACTTTTAATTTGGGTAAAGGCGAGAGACTCTTCGAGGTCCCCCCCCCCGAAATCAATGAGGCCCACAACTTTCATCAAATCGTTGGCAACTGATCCATCCAACGCCTGGCCGATGACGGCGACTTCATCACCGGGTAAAACATTTATTCTTCTCGCGAGTCTTTTACCGAGAATAATTTCTTTATCTCCTTTCGGATCAAGAAAGCGTCCCACGTTGACAGCACTCTTAAGGGTCGTGAGTTTTAATTCCCTCTCACTATCAAGTCCTGTTAAAAGTACACCAAGTGTTTTTTTCTCGCCTGATACAAAGACCGGAGCAGTGACTCGTCTGGTTGATTGGCCGAGAAGGTTTTTATCCGGAATGTCACTATCTGAAATGGTTTTGTAATTATCAAATTCCTTTTTATTTTCAGGATCGTAATAATCTTTATGTGTCACGTGATATTGACCGGCATACTGGCCAAGAAATTCCTTCATAACTTCTTTGGATCCGGAATTGGCAAAGTTTAAGTCCCAGATGATGAACCCTGTGCCCAGACTAAGACTCAGGAGCATGATGAAAGTTCTTTTTGGAGCTCTCCAGAGATTTCTGTAACTAAATTTTAAAAGGAAGAGGAAATTTCTCACGACTCGACCTCAAGTTTTTTCAGTGTGCGATAAATGGACCAGAGATAGCTTATTCCGAGAACAAAGATCACGAACGAAAAGGTTACAATGACTTGATCAATTGTGAGCTTGGGATAAATAATTCCTGGAAGTTTAATTCCCGCCCTTTCGATTGAGACTCCATCGTTGAGGTATCGAAAATCCACGCCTGCGTAGGACTGATAACCAATAATAAGACTTAAGAGGGTGGATGAGAAAACGCTGGAGAAGGCAATCATGAGAAAGACTTCGTAGAGACCAATTTTCCAGAATTTTTCGGCGGACACACCGATAATATTCATCATTTTCAGCTCTTTAAATCTTTCCTGCCAGAGCATCCGGACCGGAGTGAGAATAGTCATGGTGATAGTGACACCAATAATTAAAAAGAAAAATTTGATCATCCCATCATGGAATTCAAGAACGACTGCCATCTCAGGATTGAGCTGCTTCCAGCTTTTTAATTCGAGATCAGATCCCTTGAGCGAGCTTTTTATCAGGGGTTCGTGAACTAATCCATCAGTCATGAGGACAATTCTGTTGAAAAGAATTTTACCGGTTATTTCATTGAGAAAAAGTTTTTGCCAGGTGTTTTGATTAATATACACGAATCTCTTTTCAAAACCTTTACTGTTGAAGTGGTAAATTCCGCGAATAATGAGTATCTCAGATCTCAACTCGCCAATTTTATCCTGATAGTTCAGAACAATCTGGTCCCCAGTTTTAAATTTAAATAATGTGGCCAGTTCCTGCCCGATCACCACACCTGTTTCATCAAGAGAGTCAAGAAAGCTGCCGCTTATGATTTTTTTAGATATCGGCAGAAAATCCTGATGAATTTCGGGAACAATTCCCAGAACAAGTAACCCGGCGGCACCTTCTGGAGTTGAAATATTTCCGTCGAGAACCAACTCAGGGGAATAGGAGAGGAGTGGCAGAGAATTTAGTTTGGTTTTGATGTCCTCGCTATATTCATTTGGAGATGAGGAGTCAGTTGTCTGAGCATAGAGAGGTTCTTGAATTTGGAAGTAACCCGTATTCGTGTTGACCACAGCTTTTTCAATTTGAAAATTCAGACCATCAAAAAATGCG
>CAXNNO010000200.1:0-5288 GCA_964203555.1 Bacteriovoracales bacterium | reverse complement strand
CATGGACACCGGGGAATATTGAAGCGGCCAAATCAACCCAAGCGTTGAGGGTTTGCGAGTGGGAGAATGAAATTAAAACAGGAGCAATATTTTTTTCCATATGGCCTATTCAAACTAAAGGAGTGATATGATGATGTCAAATACAAGAGGTTTATCATGCCTGGAATCATACTTTTAATGAGTCTTTTAAGCTGTGCATTTGCCAATGTACTTCATTACGAACAAGAATTTTTGACATTCTATGATGTTAAAAAAAATATCACAAAAAAAGGCTTTAAATTTACCTCTATAGAAACTGACAATAAGGCCCAAACCCTCAAGGTTGAATCCACCGAGACAGACGAGAAGATGCATTTCATCGCCAAAGTCTCAAACCTCATCCGTAAAACAAATTCTGGATGGATCTTGATAGATCTTCAACATAAAGAAAATCCTCCCATCAAACTTAAATCTTCTGACAAAAATTGGCCTATTCAAAATTATAGTTACTCTTTTAAGCATAATCCTGAAACTACCCATCATATTTCCGTTGAAAGAATGTTTAGTAAAATGAGAGCGAAAGTGGATGTTCACGACTGGAAAGGAATTCTCAGTGGAACTATTGAAATTGAAGGAAAGCATATTCATGAAGCAGATTTTTTGAGCCGGATTAGAAACATTACTTCAGTCGCACAATAATCGCGAGATAAAAGGGTCCCCAACCCGTATTGTCTGGAAGCACTTGCCAGCCAAATTCAGTGGGCTCCCCAAAGGGAAATTCACGCCTAATCACTTCAAATTTACCTCCACGCTTTTGATGAAGTTTTTGAATAATGTCATCGTTTTCCAATTTCGATAAAGCACATGTTGAGTACACAATTCGCCCCCCCACTTTCACAATATCTAAAGCTGAGGCCAGCATGGCAAATTGAGAAACCGCAATGGCCTTGGTGCGCCCCTGGGCCCAGATAGCTAGTTCTTTAGAATCTTCTAAAACATGGCGCTCAGAAGAGCATGGAGCATCTAAGAGAACTTTATCGTAAACACTTTTTTCGTATAAACACCACTTACTGGCATCATGTCCTGTGACCTTATGATTTTTCTGTTCAGACTTGGGCATGTATTCATCAAAAATTTTATGAATGCGCGCACGTCTGGCAGCTGAACGGTCATTGGATACAAGTAATCCCTTATTCTCCATTTTCAACGAACACAATAGACTCTTTCCTCCAGGTGCTGCGCAAAGATCCACCACCCGTTCACCCGGCCTAATATCCAATGCTTCAACCGGTAAAATACTGGCCGCATCCATCAGGTAATAATTTAAAAATCCTTCTTCCGTTTTTTCGGGATGAGGAAAAGTCTCAAGAACTTCGTGATTAAAACTCAACCCGTTCACAATCAGTGGATGTTCAGGACCTTTATACTTAGAGTGGGGATTAAAAATAGCAACGTGTCTCTTGGGTGCAGTCAATGCACTCTTTAACCGGTCCCAGCGATCTTGGAACATCTCACGATAAAATTGATCGAAGCCTTCAGGCCCTTTCAGCGCAGTCATGTCTAAAATTATATCAGAATTAGAGACGGAGGGAAAAAATAAGGGACCTAAGTTAGCTTAAAAAATATATTTTATAGTAGCGAAAAGATAAAAGAGAGGGTCCCCTCATTCAAGAGGACCCTCTTCACTTATCCGATACTTAGAGCTTGGGCAGTAGCATGGGCAATGGCCGCAATGCGGATGGTACTCTGAATTCCGAGATTATCCAGATGGGCCTTTTTTAATTCTTCCACGTGAGCGTTGATACACATCCCACAACCGGTGATGCTTGATACGGCCAGTGAATATATTTCAAAGTTCACTTTCTCAATACCAGGCTTTCCAATCACACTCATGCGAAGCTTGGCCGGAAGTTTTTTAAGCTCATCCTGTCCTTCAAGCAAATGCAGGTAGCGGTAATAAATATTATTCATCGCCATGATGGTTGCTGCAGCTTTAATTCCTTCAATCTCTTCAGCGCTTAATTTCGAGCGCGCGATAGATTCAGCAATCTCTGAGAGCTTCTCACTCTTACTGGCATAAGCACTTGCCAAGAAGGTCCCATAAATTTGTGTCTCATTGAGTCCAGGAGCTCCATCAGCAGAGAGAACGCTCTCCAAATTAATCCGAATATCTTTTCCATAATCTTTCACCAAATCTTTTAAAATTTCTAAACTCATAAAGTCTCCTGTCCTTTTTGCCAGTTACATGGACATAACTCATCGGTCTGAAGAGCATCTAAAACCCGTAAAACTTCTTTAGGATTTCGTCCCACACTCATGTCGTTAACCGATACATAACGGATCACACCACCTGGGTCTACAATGTAGGTTGCTCTTTGGGCCACCCCTTCTGCTTCATCTAAAATACCTAAAGCAGTGCTTAAGTCTCTGCGGATATCCGAGAGCATAGGAAATGGAAGTGCTGTTAAATCTTTATGATTTTGCTTCCAGGCCAAGTGTACAAATTCCGAATCTGTTGACGCTGTTAATACCTGAGTGTCGCGATCCTTAAAATCTTTATTCAAATCTCCAAAACCTTTTATTTCGGTTGGACAGACGAAGGTAAAATCCTTGGGATAGAAAAAGACTACTAACCATTTCCCTTCATATGAATTATTGTGAATATCAGTGAAGGCGGTGTTTGCGTCAGTCGTAGAAACACCTTTCAAATTGAACGTTGGAAACTTTTTACCAATACCTAACATGTGAATCTCCTGGTTGAGTGTTTTTGGTTAAGACTACTATCGCTCTCTTTTGAAATTAAAAAAAATCGATAATCTCGAAGTCCTGATAGACAAAATCTATGGGCATAAATTGTGAGGACTTATGAAGGTTTTAACTCTAATTAGTTCGATACTTATTATTTTCTCTGTGGAGGCCAAGCCTATGAAAAAAGAAATTGCAACCCTCGCAGGAGGATGTTTTTGGGGTGTAGAAGAAATACTTCGCTCTATTAAAGGTGTGACAAATACCACAGTGGGATACACTGGTGGATCCGTGGATAATCCAAACTATAATATTGTTAAACTCGGAACTTCCAATCACGCTGAGACAGTAGAAGTTGAATTTGATCCAAGTGTTATTAGCTACGCTGATATCTTGGCCTATTTTTTCAGACTGCATGATCCCACGACTCTGAACCAGCAAGGAAATGATAAAGGGACTCAATACCGATCAGTTATTTTCTATCATTCAGAGATTCAAAAACAAGTGGCAAAAGATGTGATCGCGAAAGTTGAGAACGCCAAGAAATGGACAAAACCAATTGTGACTCAAGTTCTTCCTGCGACGAAGTTTTTTCCAGCTGAAGAGTATCATCAGGATTACCTCAAGAAAAATCCCGGTGGTTACACTTGTCACTGGCTACGTGATTAATTTTTAGATGGGTGAGAGGGCCGGAATAAAGGCGCGAGTTTCTTCACGCTTTAAAAACGCTCGCAAAAACTCAAGAGTCTTATCATCAAGATAGAGAAACTCAAAACCAATACAGTTAACACCTTCCGCTTGCTCATAGAGCCTACTCCAGCGGCAGACACCTACACCTTCAAGATGCGCATCTTGGAATTTAAAATTAAAATTGATTATTTCGCCGATGTCGCATTTTTTTCCTTTGAGTTCCATGCAAGTAGCTATACCACCACGTCCTAGTAAGAACTTGCGAGCCTTCACTTGTTCATCAAAAGTTCCGGAATAATCTTTTTTAAACTCGAAAGTTCCGATTGATTTTTCAGAGAAGCGCAACTCCATAGGGGAAGTATATCTTACGGTCTGTTGAATAAGATCATCGAGTTGAAAAGGTTTACTAATCAGAGCTTCAGCTCCTTTTGCAAAGGCATCCTCAGGGGTAATATCAGCAAAACCAGTGATGAGAATAATTGGTGGCTCGGTGACATTTTTATTCTTTAAAATATCCAAGAGATCAATCCCTGTTCCTCCTGGCATACGAATATCAGAAACAATCAGATCAATTTTATTTTCAACAATTATTTTTTGGGCATTAGTGATATTATCGGCCTGGTAAACTTTTGCACCCATAAAATCAAATTCAGAAGCCAAGATATTTCTAAGGTCGGTTTCGTCATCTACAACCAAGATCGTTTTATTCTGCAAAAGATTCTCATCCATAAATTCTCTATTCTTGCTTGGCCGCTTAGGTCAAAGGTAAAGTGCCTATGATTATGCCATTTTTAGGAGACAACAATGAACATTTTTATTCTTTTTTTCATCTCAATATCTTTAGGTGCGTCCACGACTAAAGAAATTCAGGAGGCCAAACAGTCCATACGCTCTCTTATTCGACCACTCATCCCAGGATCGGATAAAACGCCTCCTAAGGAATTAGGTGGGTTTCGGGTCGAAGGTTGCGAGAAGCATAAGATTGACTGGATGGGAGTACTCCTGATGCGAACTAAGGCCAAGCTCGACTATCATTTTAAGGAGGGCTGCGACATCGAAGGCACCATTACTCCAGCAGTATTTTCACCTTTCCCGGCCAAACTTAAATTGCGCAAACTCGAGAGTTACGACCAAATTGAAACCCAAAATAAAATCACTGCTACTCTAGAGTCCAAACCGGTTATGAAGTTAGAAATGCGCGAAGGTTTGCTCACGGGAAAAAAAGGGAAAGTGAAATTTGAAGCAGACTATGAAGTCGTTCTCAATCCCATGAACAAAGATCAAATTGTTGAAAAAAATCGTGGTGGAGAAATTCGGATCTCAGAAATTTATGGTAAAAAGATAGCAATTAAAGAAAAGATTCTCGTCGAATAGATCTCAAGTCGTGAGGGGCCAATCTGACCCCTCTTAACTTAGAATTATTTAAACTCGCGAATAACGCGAACTGTCGTCTGCTCATCTTGGTGACATTCTGACTCTGTTTCAGCATAAGCAAAACCTACTGCAAATACAAACATGATAGCTGTTAAAATAAGGGTTTTCATGAAACCTCCTCTGAAAATATACATTTGCGACCTACATTATTTATCGCACAAATTGTATTCAAGGAGAAATAGATAATCTCTATAAGATGATAGATTTTGTATTTTCTAACCGTAATGAATTATTTTTAACTTCAATTAAAGTAATAACGCGCACCAATAATCGCATTCAGATCGACTCCAGTTCTCGAAATGAAATCAATCACTGGTGCAATCTCTGCAAACATATCTGCATTCTTATCTTGAACCATGTGAGCAATGCCAACGGGAATGCGCAGACCCACACTGATTTCATCCGCAAATTTAATTCTTCCACCAAGTCCTGCGTAGAGA
>CAXNNO010000199.1:0-5289 GCA_964203555.1 Bacteriovoracales bacterium | reverse complement strand
GAGTTTTTCGGGACTCACTCGGGATAAGTTTGGTCTAACTTGCGCCATCTTCTCCTGAAATGGAAAAAATGTTCTTGGAGTGCCTCTTAGTTCCTGCCAAAATAATTCGTCCGGAATCCGAATCAAGACAGATTCATCATCGGAGCTTTCGATCTCGCATTTTAGTATTGCCTCACGGAAGGGGAGTTTAATGTAAAGAGCTCTATCCAGGTGGAGAGTTATTTTATCGTCAGGGCCATGACTAATTGCGATTTTTTCCTCGGCCGTATCAAAATTCCAGTTTCTGGCCCACAAAATACGCCTCTCATTGTTGTAGTTTTGCCACAACATCAGAGGTTTCGAGCTGTCAATTCTGTTAAACGCGTTGATAATTTCCGGATGAGAAACGCATTTTTCGTAGGAATTTAGAACCTGTACATTCGGTATCATTAGTCCATTGTAACTTAGGGTTTTATTAATCCAACAAGTTATATGGAAAAGACAGAAAAAATGGTCAGAAATAGGTCAATCGATTGGTGTCTTCAAATCAAAGAGGCATTTTTTTCCTGTTTCATATCATATTAATTTTTACTGAAACGATGTACTTCAATTCTATCGGGGTGAATCTTGAACTCGACATTGAAGCCAGATCCTCTTAACCAGGGTGGAATTGATAAATAAGAGTTAGACCAATGGGATGGCAAGGCTTGATGATCGTTTGCGTGAACGAGGCCGGTATTTTTATCGATAATGTTCATCCAAAGCTTGATATGTGAAGCCGAAGAAGCTTCAAATGCTATAGTGACTTTTTCAGGTAAAATGAGGTCTCTCAAATAACATCGAAATAATAATTGAGATTGCCCGACTGTTTGCCAATTTGAGGCGAGAGATGCCGAGTAATCCTGCTCCCAAAAGTTTTGATGACCAAAGACATTCAATTCATTTAAGGGGTATCCCTCGAAGGCCTCTATCTGGTCATCCTGAGAAAGCTGATCGCTTACTACAGGGCGCATCCAGGCCTCAAGTAAATCAGGAACAATTTCGGTTTTGTCTGTTAAAATTCCCTCTGAAGAAAGAGCACGGAAAATAGGAATGAGATTTTCCCCCATGCCATAGGCGCCAAATAGCTCGTGAACGATAATATCAGGGGGCCCATCAGAAAAGTTTCCCAGTCTTAGAAATTGAGCATCATCACTAATAAGTTCAGCTCTTCCTGATTCCAGATGATCTCTCATGAGATGCCTGTAGACGGCCTGGAGTGCGGGATTCTCTTCAACTGAATAAACTTTTTTTGCACCCCACTTAAGGGCGAGGTAGGATAAAATGCCTGAACCTGTTCCCACATCCAGCACAATTTTGTCTTTTACTTTTGGGCGAATGATACTGCTGTAGTATTCCATTCGAGGTTTGTCTTGCAGCATTAAAAGGTGCCAGCGAGGAACATTCCAGGCGATCTGCTGAAATTCCGGGGGTATGTTTTCAGGTGAAACACCCAGTGATTTTTTTATAATGTCTTTAACGTATTCATTGTCTGTTTGTTGATCCATTCAATGAGCTTAATTAAAGCTTAAGGTAATTACAAGAAATGATCTCACAATGATGAGAAGAATTATTCGACCCGGACTTTATTTCAATTTCAAAATGAGCACTTTATAGAGGTCAGTTTTGGTTTCATCCTCTGAAAGTTTTCTAAAAAATTTGATTTCCTCGAAAAATGGATGATCTCTGTCCGTAACCTTTGATTTTCTGAGTCCTCGCCTTTGATTTTAAATTTGACAGTGAGTTCAAGATAATCTTTCCCGATCGATGAACATTGTTGATTGTTACAGACTTGATCATAGAAGGGGGGCCAGGCGCGGTAATTAAAGAGGTTGTTAAATTTCTTTACTGATTGTGTAAAGCCATTCGAGAGAGACTGAGAAAAATTGAGATCACCAATGACAGGTAGGTAGGGAACCTTAGCAGTTTCCGTAATATCTGGATGGGAGGGGATCTGTGGAATGGAGTGTCCTCGGGAGAGGCGGGGGATTTGTCCCAGGGAACCAGTTCTTGAGACAAATTCACTTTTAAATTGTTCAAAATCAAATTTAGGATCAGAAAAAGTCATCTTCAAAAGATAAGTCGAGCTTTCATTGATCAGTGTCCTATCAATTTCACTACCAATACCAGATATTTCCCCTTGAAAATTTGGTTGAACGATTCCCCCGTCATACCATGTGGCTAGATGAATTGACTCCTTTCCTTCATGAAGCTCGATGAGTTCAATTTTAGCGGCTATGGGTTGAGCAAAATCACATAAGCTCTGACAATCTTCTCCAGAGCATCTTTTTTGACAATTATTGTTCACCCAAAGAGTGGGTCTGATTTTTAACTTAAGTGCAGAGATCATCTCTATGTCAGGACTCCCGGGATAAGTATCTGGGAGCTTAAATAGAGAAGGGAACTGTGGTGAAAAGGTGCCAAAATCATCGGAGAGAGGAAGAATTTTGTTGTTTGGAGCGACGGATATGCGCATCGGAACACTACCTATGGCATTCAAATCGACGCTTGTACCTGTGGAGTCCCCGGCGATATAAAAATTAAGAGTAGAAAGAAAATCAACGGAAAGAGCTTTAAGTTCATTAAGGCCCTGGTAGGATTTGCAATCCTCACGAAGACTTAGACCTATCCGAAGTTTGTTGTCCATTTTGGGCTTAATAAAACAAAAACCACCATTAAAACTCATGTGTTTTGAACTCATCACAGAGACCTGACATCCAGGTTGCGGACTAGGAACTTCAAGAGTTGAAGTTCCTTCTTCTATTATCTCAATCCGGTAGCAGGCCTTTATGGTCTGCCATCTCTCTTCAAGAGTCTTTTTTCTGTCCAGAAAAGTTCTTGCTACTGAAAAAGGGTTGTTTTCAATATAGCAACCTGAATCCCTGTACTGGTTTGAAAAATCAAAAACACTCGATCGGTCTGTGAACTCGATATTCTGAGGTCCAAATGCGATCATCAGAAATTTTTTCGATGATGCCGTTTTTTCACAATGATGAATCCTGACAAATTTATTCTCATCTTCATCGCCATGACCTGAATAATGGAAGAATTCACCATAGTGGGGAGAAGTTGAAACGGAAAAACGCTCAGGTAATGAAATTTCACAAGCAAAGAGAGTTGAAAATGAATACGTAAAAAGAAGGTAAATCAGGACAATCATTTTATAAAAAGGGAAGAGAGATAAACTCTCTTCCCTTCCTTACTTGTTAAAGTTCGCGTTTTGAGGCGATCTCACTGAATGTTGAAATTCGTGATTCCTGTTTGCGCCATTGTCTTATTTGAGACAATGGTGAAGCGGCGTTGTTTCTCATGTTTTCAAAAAAAGTATAACGGATTTTACAAAACCTTGGGGCCTTGTTGGCCGAGTTATTGATCCAGTCATTAAGGATCGCCACGTTTGCCCCACCATTAAAGGCACTAAAGGCTGTTGAAAAGTTTTTATCACCACCACTCACATCGGTTATCTGATGCGATTGAGCATCATCAGTGGCCGGGCCAGTGAAATCGCCCTCTCCTTGAAGATCACAAGATGCCGTGATTTTAACTTTCAGATCTGCAAGACTTGAATACTGAAGTCCATTGACTGATATAAGATCAGTAATTGTTGATTGAAGTCTCATGGCATATTTATTGGAAGCAGCATTGCCGTTGAAATTAATTTGAGGGCCCCTGTAACAGACGTCCAGGTAAAATTCTGTACCATATCTTTCAGAACCCAGATTAAAGGTAAGTGACGATAACTGCTTATCCCATTCTGTTTTTCCTGAAAAAATTCGAGAAAAGTCAGTCTCTGAAGCTGTTACAGCTGAGGAAGAAACTGTCGGTAATGGCATACCATTATCCGCCCAATCAGCATGCACCACACTCATGAAATCCTGGGTGTGGATATTATCTTGTGGGTTGTTACCACCGGAACATACACAATTACACTCCTCACCTGCTTCACAAAGTGTTGGATCACATGAGTTCTGAGTTGTCCTGTCGTAACAAATTTCCTCCACGTGTGTCACATGCTTAATTCCTGCATCACATGGATAGATGGAGGGACCTGAACTATTGACGTTAAAACTGAAATCAAGTTTTACAGCAAAAGCTGAACTGGTAAAAAAGACAAGAAGAATTGGGACAAATTTCATGAGTTGACTCCTTTTAAATTATTGAGCGGCTACACAACCGGATGCTTGTTTCATAATTGTTGAATAGAACATAATCATGGCCTCATCGGCTGGAGTAAAACCCCGTCGAGTGCCACTATCCTCACTCATAAGACCATACATGTATCTATTGATGGAGATATAAAGTGACCTTGGAACCTGAATAGTTTGAGTGCATTTCGCTTTTGTAAAACGAAGATTTAATCCGTAGTAAGGCTCGGTACCTGTTCCATAGTTACTGGTGCCAGGAACAATGATTGTCGTTCCGCTTCCGCCAGTTGCACCCATATTGTATCCTTCTCCGATACTAAATTGAGTCGTAAAACGTGTATCATGGGACGTTACGGCGGAAAGAATACAGAGACCCTGTTTATTACAGGCAAGATCCATGTCTCTTTTAATCGCAATCATGATGGATTGATTATCAAATTTTTCAAATTCAAACTCATTGCTACCAGAACCGTATCTTGAATCGTAGCTATCATTATAGTTCTCATTTTTTTGTGCCATGACGACATTAAGGTTGATTAAAGCTAACAGAAGTAAGTAGCGCAAATACATTTCGACTCCGTTCTAGGGGTGTGAACAGTTTATGATTTCGAAAGATTTATAGAGACTATTGATTAATAAAAAAAGTATTAACTGCACTTTAGTTTGAAAATTATTATTGGCCTAAGGAAGCATCAGGACAATTGAAAGGGTTATTTATGAAATTATTTCTTCTACTTTTTACAATCACTCAATTGAATGCAACCGAATGGAAGCGAGGCGAGGGAGAACTTAAATTTACAGAAGGCCTTGTAAATTTTTCCAATCGTTCGTCTTGCGCCAGAAAATCCCTTGAACCTACTAAGAGTATTTTTCTTCTTGTCGATAACGTGAACATCGCAAAGTCTGCCTATCGCCTCGCCAAACTCAAAGGGATTGATCCGGTTTATACGACTGATTATGCCATTGAAAAATTTCGATATGGTATTAAACATCTTGTTTCTCTCATTTCATCCCGGCTCATTTCTGGTGATTTACCTTTCGTTGATGACAAACTTCATGATGAAGCCTATTTGAAAAATAACTGGGAAAAAAGTTACATCCCAATTCAAAAGGACTTGATAGGCTG
>CAXNNO010000198.1:0-5330 GCA_964203555.1 Bacteriovoracales bacterium | reverse complement strand
TCAGTTCTCTGAAAACCAGGCCAGAGAAGATCTGCATTATATTGATCAGGCAGATTCAATTCTTGGTTACCAGAAGTTAACTGGAACCTCCGAGAGAAAAATTACGGCAGCTTTGGGCATTTCTAAATCTGAAGTTCATCGTTGTTTGATGATTGCCAAACTACCTAAAGACATTAAAGAGTCTGCCAAGGAATTTAACATAGAAAAGTACGTACTCCTTGAGTGGGACGAATTACCTAAAAACGAATTTAAGGATGAGATCAAGGCACGCATTCTTTGTGGTGAAGTCACAAAACGTGTTCAGCTTAAAAAAATCATTTCTCAATTTAAAATTGAGAAGCCAAAGAAAAAAGATGATTCGATGGACAAAATGATGAGGATGCTGAAATCCCAGATGAAGGATCCTGCACTTCAGGAAAAGGCGAAAGCTTTGATGGCAGATTTGATTAATTAACAAAAAGGGTCTCACGAGAGACCCTTTTTTTTGTCTTCACAACTCTCGTCACTGTGCAAAAAAACTAGAAGCAGTCAGTGAATGATAAAACAGAATAATACATAACTATTGCCTTGCGTTATTTTGTTCTAGTCGAGTTTTTCTAGCCGACTAATCGCTCTCCAAGTAGACTAAACCCACAAAAATTTCACCCTTCAATTGGAGTTGTCATGAGTCTCTTCGAGTCTCCATTTTTCCAAGATGCTTTTTCTCAGTTAGAATCTGCCGGCGTTACTATGAAAATGGACCCAAACGTCCTTGAGCGTTTGAAATATCCAAAACGCGCGCTACAAGTGTCTGTTCCTGTTCGTCTGGACGATGGGACGGTTAAAGTTTTTGAAGGTTATCGTGTTCAACACAATATGACTCTTGGTCCAGGTAAAGGCGGGATCCGTTTTCATCCCCATGTTTCTCTTTCAGAAACGGCTGCTCTTGCGATGCTCATGACTTTTAAATGTGCACTTGTGGGTCTTCCATTGGGCGGGGCCAAGGGCGGAGTCAAAGTCAATCCGAATGATCTTTCAAGGGCAGAGCTTCAGGCACTCACCCGTCGTTATACGACAGAAATCGCTATGATTATCGGCCCGGATAAAGATATTCCTGCTCCCGATATTGGAACGGACGGGCAGACGATGGCCTGGCTTATGGATACTTATTCTCAGTTGCATGGTTATGCAATTCCGGGAGTTGTAACAGGGAAACCCATTGCTATTGGTGGTTCTCTAGGTCGCGCGGAATCAACCGGTAAGGGAGTTGTTTTCTGTATCAACTTCGCCTACGAAAAATTGAATAAGAAAGTCAACAGCAGCACGACAGTTGCCATTCACGGCTTCGGTAAAGTCGGTATGCCGGCGGCTGTGGATCTTAATGCTCTAGGAGCAAAGGTTGTTGCCATCTCTGATGTCTCAGGAGCTATTTATAATAAGAATGGTTTAGATATTCCTCTTTGTATTGAGTGGGTTAAAGATAGAAAATATCTTCGGGATTTACCTGGCGCGGAACACATCACTAACGAGCAACTTCTAGAGCTTGACGTTGATGTTCTCATACCTGCTGCGATTGATGGAGTTGTAACAAAAGATAATGCCCATCGCGTGAAGGCCCGCATGATTGCAGAGGGTGCCAATGGTCCACTCACTCATGAAGCCGTAGACATTATTACTGCTCGAGGAGGATTGATCATTCCTGACATTCTCTGTAATGCGGGTGGTGTGATTGTTTCTTACTTTGAATGGGTCCAGGGTCTTCAGATGTTTTTCTGGGATCTTGATACGGTTAACAGCAAACTACATGGCATCATGAAACTTGCCTTTGATAAAGTTTGGAAAAATGCCGAAGTTTACAAAGTGAACATGAAGCAAGCTGCTTTCATTACTTCTCTTGAGCGCCTAGAGGGAGCAATGAAATTACGCGGAATGTGGCCGGGTTAATTTTCAGATAGGAACATCATGACCTTGTTTATGATCAGGCCATGATGATCCTTTTTATTTTGATACCTTTCTTTTCCTGGGCGCATATTATTCAGGATGATGTGGCCGTTCAGGAAAAATTTCGCCACTCCTTGAAGTATGTCTGTAGTAAATCCGGTTATCCTGATTCTCCGCTCATAGATGTTATTTCCGGAACTCAAATCGAGTGCATGGGAAGAAAAGTAACTGCAGATGACTTCTGCGATCGCGAAATTGCTTCGGACCCTTATTATGTCAGGGCCTTCATCGATAAGGAGAAGCAGGAGATCGTATGTGTGACTGCCAAGAAAGTTCTGTTTAAATACTTATGTGTGAAATTAACCGATAAGGCACTTTGCTCAGTTGAGGCAACAAAAGCATGTGCCTATATTCAAAAAAAATTAGCTAAGCGTCTGGATCTCATCCACTCCTCATTTATCAATAACCCAAAGGGCATAAAGCAGTTAAATTGCTTTTTTGATTCCCTGTCATTGAAAGAAAAAAATAAGCTGGGATTATAATTTTTTTTTAAGGACTGCAAAAGATCTCTTGAATTTCCTTCACTTGTCTATATCAAAGCCGGGCAGATTTCTTGCAATGACCGAGACGGAGGTAAACATGGAAACTCAATTACATAGTTGTTATTTTACAAAAAAAGGGCCGGCCCTCATTAATCTTTTTGGTTATGCCACAAAAAGTGTGCCCGGGTTAGAGATTAATGGTCTTGGTAAATATGGAAAACCCATCAAGGAGAAGATTGTATTCGTAACCCGAACAAGAGGGCTCCAGATTCCCCTCAAGCGATTCGTTTTGAATGCTGAGGTTGATGATGAACTCGGGGATCTTGAGAGCTCTTCAGTTAAATGGCTCGAGTACCCGCTGTTGCTTCATTACTGGTTCTTAGCTGGACTCCTGCCCATTTCTAAACTCGATAATTGTCTGGCGGTTGGCTCTTTAAATCCTAGTGGCATCGTAGAGGAACCCTTGAGCGATCCAGTTGTTGAACTCTGCCTGAAGCACAACCTGCAACTCATTTCTTCCGGTCATGGTATGGAAATCCCTATCAGGATGATCGATGGGAGAGATCTTTTTGGGAGTATTGCGAATTTGGAATTCAGGTGGGAAGAGCAAGTGGGTTAGGGGTCAAAAGAGAGGTTTTATCGATCTCCGGAATGATTGGAGATCGATAAAATTTTAGATAGAAAGCGTCTGGGCCAGTGTCTGATACTCAGAAAAATTGTTATCTGCCTTATCCGTACAATTGGCGAGATCGGTTAAGAGGACTTTCCCGTCTTTAACGACCGTGACCACCGGGTATTTATTGGCAATAAAGGCTTCGACTGAAAGATTTCCCATCTGCGAAGAAATAAATCGATCATTGGAAGTTGGAGAGCCTCCACGCTGGATATGTCCCAGAATCACAACGTGAGTATCCATTTGATAATTGTTTTTTAGTATTTTCTGGATTTCATAACTTCTTCCGGCAATCGGTCCCTCGGCCACGACAATGATCGACGACTCTTTTCCACGTGCGATTCCGCGATGTATGTCATCAACGATTTTTTGATGATTAACTTTTTCATGAGGAAGAAGGATATTTTCAGCACCAGTGCAGACTCCCACTTTCAAAGCGATGGCCGATGAATTTCTTCCCATGACTTCAACTAAAAATGTTCGAGCGTGGGAATGAGCAGTGTCCCGAATCCTATCCACTGCCTCTATCGCCGTTTGCACTGCTGTATCAAAACCTATGGTATAGTCAGTGTTTGAAACATCATTATCAATTGTCCCCGGAATACCCACGATTGGAAATTGATGTTCCTCCCAAAGTGCCCTGGCACCGTTAAATGAACCATCTCCACCAATAACGACTAAACCTTCGATCCCCTGGGCCTTAAGTAATTCAACGGCTTTTTTCCTGAAGATAGGGCTCATAAATTCGGGAGATCTTGATGTTTGAAGAATTGTTCCTCCACGTTGGATGATATTTCCGACCGATGAGAGGTTCATCGTTTGAAATTCTCCTCTCAAGAGGCCGGCATATCCCCGCTTGATCCCGGTAACCTGGATACCATGGAAGAGGGCCGTTCTGACAACTGCACGGATGGCACAGTTCATGCCTGGAGAATCGCCGCCTGAACAAAGTATACCTATGTGTGAAAACTTCATGGGAGTCCTTTAAACGAATATTGAGTTGCCGCTAAAGTCTTTTGGCTTAGGAATATTTAATATCTTAAGTACCGTTGGTGCAACATCCTTCAGTGCCAGAATCTCACTTTCCTTGTTGACCAAAATTTCCTGATCTTTGATTTTGGGGTGAACGACGCAAAAGGGAACATCTGAATCAGAGTGGGAGGTATGCTGCCCTCCCTCTTCATAAACCATTTGATCGGCATTTCCATGATCCGCAGTTAAGAGCATCGTGATGTTTTCTTCCCCGCATTTTTTAAACAATCGCCCAATACAGCTATCAACAGCTTCGACGGCCTTCACCGCCGCTTCAAAGTGACCTGTGTGCCCAACCATATCAGCATTGGCGAAATTGACGAGGTAGAAACTAAATGATTGATCTCCCAATGCTGCGAGAAGTTTATCAGTCACTTCAGGGGCACTCATCTGCGGTTTTTCATCATAAGTGGCGACATCTCTGGGCGACTGAATTAAACATCGCTCTTCGCCTGGGAAAGGAGTTTCCTCTCCACCATTAAAGAAATAAGTGACGTGGGCGTACTTTTCAGTCTCTGCGATTTTGAACTGCTTTTTTCCAAGCTTTGAAAGGTATTCAGCTAAAGTACCCTTAATCTTTTCTTTATCAAAGAGAACCGGTAGTCCTGGAAGCTCCTCCTGCACGTAAGGGGTCATACAAAGAAAGTGGCCAGGTTTTACCGGCACGGAAAATTCTTCGAATTTAGGATCATTCATGGCAAGGGTTATTTGTTTTGCGCGATCCGGACGATAGTTAAAAAAGAAAACACTGTCCCCATTTTTTACTGCACCAACTTCTGTGAAAAGAACCGGTGTGATAAATTCATCAAAGATACCTTTTTTGTATTCTTCAAGAATATATTCATAAGGAGTGATGAGCGTTTTTTGGCCCTGACCGGTGATAGTTTTATAGTGATGCTCAATTTTATTCCAACGACGATCACGGTCCATTCCGATCGAGCGGCCACCCATGCTGGCAAAAACAAATCCAGGGCATTCGAGAATTTCTTTCGTGAATTCAGCGCCCCTATTTTTTGACGTATCCCGACCATCCATAAAAGCGTGAAGATAAATTTGTAAATCAGAATTCTTACTTAGAATTTTCAGGATTTCTTTCAGGTGATTAATATGGGCATGGACTCCTCCATCTGATAGAAGGCCCATGAGGTGAATGCGTTTTGTAC
>CAXNNO010000197.1:0-5383 GCA_964203555.1 Bacteriovoracales bacterium | reverse complement strand
AAAGTTTCGGAAGAAAAGCGCGTTCGACAGTTTTTACATCGAAATCGTTGAATGGTTTTGGAGTCATCTTTTCGCCAAAAAGTTCCATCACGAATAACGAATTCTGGGGCAGCGCAAATGGGGTTGGGGCATGTTCTTTTCATGACCCTTGTGTTGCAAGAAGCTAGGCGAGGATGAAAAGTGCAAGGCAATGAAATCAGCGGAGATCACTGCCTTGCAAAAAATAAAATTCCTTATCAAATGGTAAAAATGATGGATTTGCGACACCAATTAAAAGGGGCAGTTAGTAAATAACAATCGCCTCTTTTATCAAGACACCCCACCGACTCTGACTTGAATCCGATGAGAACTCTATCGTCACCGCATCCCCTTCAGCATATTCAGTTTCGTAATTCTGACCGATCCCGGAAATGCGATCAAACCCCACCCCTTTATTATCTTTCAAAGTAATAAAGTCATAACCGAATTCTGTTTCATACTTTTCGATCACGAGCTTGACATACTTCGCACCTGGGAAGGTGTAGGTCTTGGATATTTTACTATTATCTAGGTACGGATGAAGAGTTTCGAAAACTTCGGGAAGGGTCTCATGTCTCCAGGCGTTCTCATCCGGCGTCGGTTGAGGAAAACGGGTGTCGGTCAAGAGGTTATAGGCATTGACTCGTCCACCGGCGACTGTGCCTTTTTTATAGGTCGCCCCAGGCATGATCGTTGCGACTAAACGATTTCTCAGTTCAAGCACCGGAAGTCTTCCCGTCTCCGAGAGGAGGAGTCCCAAAACGCCGGAAACATGCGGAGTGGCCATGGAGGTTCCGGAATAAACTTTATACTCTCCCTTGGGAGTGGAAGAAAGGATATTGGAGCCGGGGGCCGCAACGTGAACGGTTCTTTTACCGTAATTTGAAAAAGAAGAAAGATTGTCCTGAGCGGTGTGGGAGGCGACACTGATGACGTTATCAATTTGATAACCGGCCGGGTAAGCGGGGCGCAGGTCAGTATTAATGCCCTCATTTCCAGCTGCTGCAACAAAGATGATGCCCTTTTCTTTGGCGGTCTTGATGGCGTCAAAGAGCGTCTGTGAAAAGCCGCCTCCTCCCCACGAGTTTGACATGATATCGACATCCATTTTAGTGGCGTAATCGATTGCTTGAACCGCATCAGAGAGTGAACCGGAACCTTCATCTGAAAGAAACTTGACGGCCATAAGTTTCACATCACTCATGACCCCGGCCACACCTATTCCATTATTATGTTCGGCCCCAATCGTTCCGGCGCAATGAGTGCCGTGGGAGTTTCCATCCATCGGATTGCCATTGTCTTTATCAGCATTCCAACCATGAATATCGTCCACGTATCCATTTTGATCGTCATCAACACCGTTACCGGGAATTTCTTTTTCGTTAACCCACATGTTATTTTTTAAGTCAGGATGATCATAATCAATACCGGTGTCGATAACTGCCACGACAATTTTTTTTGATCCTTTCGTGATGGACCATGCCCTTTCTGCATCGACATCGGCACCAGCGACTCCAGGAGTTGTGGATCTGCCATCGTTTCTATCAGGTTCGTTGGATCCCGTATTTTTCAGACCCCACAATTTTTCATACAGGGGATCTACCGGTGACATAGAGCTGTAGTTTTCACTCTGTGTTCCGGCCAGCAACGCTTCCAATGTCGGAACAGAAGCAATCGTGCGGTAGATAAAGTTTGGTTCCGCAAAATCAACTTCAGGATAAGATTCTATTTCTGACACCAGAGCAGAGGTTGGTTGAGAATGTGTTTTCAGAAGAAGAAATCTGCCCGAGAGAAGATTAAGCTCCTTTTTAACTTCAATCCCTTTTAACGATTTTTTGGCGAGGAATTTTGCCATCAAACCAGGCTTAATTTTAACCAGAACCTCGCCCGGCACATAAGGCGCTTCAATCGAAGTCATTTTGGCAAAAACGCCATTGGAAAAAACAGCAAGACCAAGAAATCCAAACAAGGATATTTTTTTCATTCGCTCTCCTAGCTAAAAAAAATGAATCCTTTTAATTGTAAGTTTTATGCTCATTTCTCACATCGGGGCAAAAATGACTTACGCGGTCAGTCATCCACAACCATTCTTGTCATGATTGTTCTGATTCCATTGAAATCTAAACTCTGTATAATACCTTGATGAAAGCATATTTAAGACCATCTCTTTCAACCGCCCTTGTTGTATTCTTTTTTTTCATTTTGATGTTTCTTGGTCTATTTGCCGAGATATTTGAGTCTCAAACACCTGAGGTGGATATCGCTCAAATCTATGCCAATCCGGTTCCCGTGAGTGAGCTTCAGAAAATCAGGAATTTCAAACTCACCAACAAGCACGGCTCTTTCGTGTTTGAAAACACCCATCCCGGCGGAGATTTAACCGGGCCATGGCAAATGCTTGAACCCCAATCATTGAAACTCAAGGGAGATGTCGTTTCAAAAATTATCGATGCCTTGAATGTCATCAGGGTAAGAAATTTTCATCGGCTTGAACCCATCAATATTACGAGTTTCTCCCTCGATAATCCAACTCTGACTCTCCTTTTCACCAACTCTCAGAATAAAAACCTTGAAATTAAAATGGGCCTCATCAATCCCATAGATAATTCGGCCTACCTATCACTTTCAAGTCAGGATCAAATTTATCAGATCGACCCGATCGAAATGGCCCTGGAAAGTTATGATCTTGCTCAATTAGTGGAATCAAAAGTTCTTGCTCTTAATACGGAATCTCTTCAGTCTTTAGAAATTTATGGAAGTGATGGACTACGACTAAAGCTTCACAGGAAAGAGGATCAGTGGCTTGACCAGAACGCAGTTGTCTTAGAGGGAAATAAAATAAAGAAATTTTTCGAGCGAGTTGAGCAAATCAAAAGTTTCTCAATTCTTGATAACTTATCTTCCGAGCAGCAGGCCTTCATGGAAACAATGATGACCACACCTGCATGGAGCCTGAAACTCATTTCAGGTCAGGGAGTCAGAAGTTATGTCGTAGGCCAGATTCGAGGACAGATCCCCGGAATGAATGTGGTCAAGAGTGATACCTACGCTCTTTCAACCGATGAGAGAGAGTCTTTTGTTCTCATCGATAAGAGCGAATTAAATATTCTCATGACAAAAAGTTCGGAATTAAAATAAATCCAGATTCAATAGAAATAAAAAAAGGGGCCTGTAAAAGTCCCCTTTTTTAGTTTAAGGAATTAAAAAAATTACTTAATTTCTTTGTGAACAGTGTGACGACGAAGATTCGGGTTATACTTCTTCATTTCAAGACGCTCTGGAGTCGTCTTTTTATTTTTCGTAGTCGTATAACGAGAAGGAGATCCTCCCTCTTTTCTAGCTTCTGTACATTCTAATGTCACAATAACTCGCGGTCCCTTGGCCATAAAATCCTCGCAGTGGTAATCATTTACTTAAAAGTTGGAACAATATAGACTATCAGTACTTAGATTACAAGACTTTAGTTAATTGAGAGTGTCGAATGCTTTGCGTAAACGTTGAAAATTATAGTTATTGCCGCTATGAAAATGAAAAATTCGTGGCATTTATCTCTTATGGGGCCAATCCTGAGAGTATTCTTGAAGATCGTCTTGAGTACTATGTCACAGTTCTTGAAAGTGAGGACAAAGAGGTCTTTCAGGAAACTTTCGAAACCTTAAGTGAGGCCTGCTTCTACCTGAATGAACATTATGGGGACTGGCATTTTGAAAACCAAACGGCTACAAAATCTGGCTGCTCAACCTGTGCTGCTCACTAAAATCAGGAAATAAGCGCTTCAGTTCGTTCTCAGATAAAATTTCATTCATGGATTCACGATTAAATTTCTGACCTGTTTTTTCGATGATGCCCTTTCTTATTTCCAACCCATCATGAAGCTCAAAAAGAGGAGTTTCTCCCCAGAGCCATTCCCAACTCACGAGATTTTTAAAACTCTCCTGAACTGACGGTTCTGAAAGTAATGATCCATCCAATTCAAAGGGAAGCGTTTTAAAATAATGAGAAACCAGATCAATCACATCCTTGATACCAATTCCCGGATAGCACCTCTCGAGGGTGGTGACTTTAGATCTGACCGAGGCGATGGATTTGGTGTTTTTGGGAATGAGCGTATGCTTCAAACTCTCCTCAAGCCGGTCTAGGTCTGAGCTGACGAGAAATGTTCCATGATGAAAGGACGCAAACCTGGTCTGCTTATAGGCCGAGCCGGATACTTTTCTGGCAATACCATCATGACCCGTCAGCCACAAATCATTTCGCGGGGAAATGGTGAGATCAATATCCGCCTTTTTAAAAGCTTGTCTCAGGCATTCTGCATGTTTTTGTCGGTCAATCATGGCATCGGGAACAATAAAACTGAAATTTAAATTCCCCTCGTCATGAAAAACACACCCTCCACCACTCTGACGACGAACCATCCAGATGTCATTTTGAACTAAGTAAGAAAGATTCGTTTCAAGCCAGGGGTTTTGAAACCTTCCCATCACGACTGAGGGCCTGTTAACATAGAAAAAGAGAACAGGTAAGTCAGCTCCTCCCCTAAGGAAGTGATCTTCCAGGGCGAGATTTATGAACGGGTTTGTAAAAGGTGAAGTAAAAACTCTCATCTGACTTCAATCATAGACCGAGCATCCCAAAAGAACAATTCTGACCTGAAATGTTGGCAGTTTTATTGGCCCGGTTGGGAATAAAATCAATAAATGAGATTAAATTAATGCCGAAAACAGGTCCTGCCGATAAGTAGAAACATATAAAAATGGTGTGAAGGTCATATCAGTGAAATTTTTTGTAGTCATTATTCTGGTTCTTCTTTTAACAGGCTTCTGGTTTTACCAGGATAATGAACAAGCTCTGGCGGTTCACTCCGAGGCCCGGAGTGATGGCCGTGGTGTGAAAACAAAAAATAAAAAACTCATGCCTCTGGGAAATCATAGCAAAAAATCTGACCGGCAACTTCACGGAAGTGATTCTCAAGGTTACCAGAACCATCAGAATGAAAAATCTCCCGGAAGTTACCCACAATCCCACGTCTATCAGGGAACTCACACAGAAACATCCTATTATGAGCAGACTCAGTATTATTTAAATGAAGAAAGTTCGGGGGGCGATGAAAGCGGAAGCTACCAGGCCGGACCTGACGATATCGCCGAATATTCCCCGGCCAACAACGGGGATGAGAATCAATACGTGGCCACTCAGGAAGTATTCAATGAGGATCAGGGAATGATTAATGCCGGAGAGGATTTTTTTGTTGATGACGAGGGAAGAGATCCGGCAAGTGAATAAAAATGTTCAAAAAAAAGAGAATAGCAGATGAAAAATGATGCCCAAGAAAAGCCTAAGAGAATAAGAATTTTAATCAATAAAA
>CAXNNO010000196.1:0-5383 GCA_964203555.1 Bacteriovoracales bacterium | reverse complement strand
AATACCGACCTCAGGCTTGGCATCATGCATTATATATTTGAATTGGTATCGCCCTTGAAAGAGCACCTTTCTGCCACGGAACGAATTGTGAATGCGGCAAAAAGTTTGGGACTCCGAAGTGATTCGGCCACCATCATCGAAAGCTACCGAGAATTCCTAAGTCGTCAAAAAGAAAAGACTCCCCATAAAGTCGAGCGGCCAAAACTCGAAGTCGTGGAAGAAGAATTAAATCAGGAGCACCTTGAGGCCCAGAATTTGCAGGGAATGATTTTAAGTCAAGTATCTCTGCCTCCCACAAAGAGTGAAAAGCTTGTGATGAGGGAAATTCTCTGTCATCCCGAGTTCTTGACGCACTTGAAATTAGACGAATTTCTTGCCACTATTGGGCATGATGAGGTAAAAAGACTAATTCAATGGCTCGTTAAAATTTATTTGGAAATCGATGACGCCGAATACGTCTCGATTGTTCAGAATGAAATCCAATATGGTGGGTACAGTAAGGACATCATGGACATTGGTACTGAAGCATTATTTCAGTATGGAAATAAATATAACGAGAAGGTTATTCTGAGGTTGGTTAAGGATTACCAATTAATACTTAAGACTGACCAATTGAAATTACGGCGAAAAGATCTTGTTGCAAGACAGAAACTTTCTCCCTCACAGCAAGAAGTTGATTTAATTTTGAGTGAAATCTTAAAACTGGATAGAGAGATTTTAAATCTCAAAAATACAGTGCCCTAATTTTTAGGAGATACTATGTCAGTCGTTATAGCCTTTTTAAACTCGCGAGAATTTTCACGTCTCGTCATGAAGGGTAAGGATCAAACCTACCTTACACCTGAAGAAATCAACGACGCCATTCCAGCGAATATCGTTGATCCGGCCTCCATTGATCAAATCATGGAAAAAATGGAAGAGGCAAGAATTCTGGTTAAATCTCCAGAACTTGAGGAAGAAGAAGGAGATAAGGCCAATACAGAAGTCGCAGAGGACCCCCTCACGATTGATGAAGAAGCCGAACTTCGTGCCTCTTCAAGTGACCCTGTTAAGCTCTATCTTAAGAAAATGGGATCTGTTGCCCTCCTTACTCGTGAAGGCGAAGTCAAAATCGCTAAAGAGATCGAGGAAGGGGAAAAAGAAATAGTTCTTTCGTGCCTCAAATCAAAGCATGCTCTTGAAGAGATCGTAAAACTTAAGAATAAAGTGGTTCAGGCCGAAGAACAAAATGAATACGTCAAAGATCTCGTACGCGGTCTTGATGATGAATCTACAGAAAAAGAAATTCACGATACCCGTGACAGAATTTTTGCAGTGGTTGAACACGTTAAAGATCTTGTCAGTAAGATCGTCAACGAAGATGGAACCCTCAAGAAGTTCGACAAAGAAGAACAGAAGATGATGGATAAGGTTGGGGAGGAACTCGTTGATCTCACCTTTAACCGGAAAATCATTAACTCTTTCACTGAACCGGTAAAATCATATTACCTTCAGTTTCGTGAACTTTATGAGCAGCAAGAGCGCATCTATAAATTTTTAGAAGTCACAAATGATGATACCTATAGAGTGCTTTATGAACGCTTGTTGGAAGATGATGCCTTCAAGCGTGAGCTTGCAAGAAATCTTTTCACAACAGATGCTAAGATTGAGCAGATGATTAGAACTCAGGAAGATATTCTGAGAAAACTTCGTCGTCTTGCAATCGATGCCGGTATGGCCTTTGAAGATATCCAGTCGGTGTATAACATCATTATTACCGGTGAAGAAAAGGCCGATAAAGCGAAATCACAACTTGTGGAGGCCAACCTTCGACTTGTGGTTTCAATTTCAAAAAAATACACCAACCGTGGTCTCCAGTTCCTGGATCTGATCCAGGAAGGAAACATTGGTCTCATGAAGGCAGTTGATAAATTTGAATACCGTCGAGGGTATAAATTTTCAACCTATGCAACCTGGTGGATTCGTCAGGCCATAACTCGTGCCATTGCGGATCAGGGACGAACAATCCGTATTCCAGTTCACATGATTGAAACAATCAACAAACTGGCCAGAACTTCAAGACAGCTTATTCAAGAACTTGGTCGTGAACCAACGCCTGAGGAACTAGCCGTGAAGATGGAACTCACTGTTGATAAGGTCAAAAAAGTATTTAAAATTTCAAAAGAGCCTATTTCTCTTGAGACTCCAATTGGTGAAGAAGAAGATTCATCTCTTGGTGACTTTATAGAAGACAAGAAAATCATTTCTCCGGCAGACGCTGTGATGAGTGTCACTCTATCTGAACAAACGCGTTCTGTTCTTTCAACTCTTACTCCAAGAGAAGAAAAAGTCCTTCGCATGCGTTTTGGTATCGGTGAAAAATCGGATCACACCCTTGAAGAAGTTGGACAGGACTTCTTTGTAACACGTGAGCGAATTCGTCAGATCGAAGCGAAAGCTCTTCGAAAGTTAAGACACCCATCTCGGGCAAAACTCCTCAAATCGTACCTGGATAATTAAGCCAAAAAAGAAGGGCCGCTAAAAAGCGGCCCTTCTTTTTTGGACCGATTCTTGTAGTCCAGAAAACATCGACGTTCATTTTGTATATTTCAGTGTGAAGCTTTTAAAAATTTAGTTCGCTGACCCATGGCGTTTTAACTGCCATTTTTCATGAAATGGAATTATACTGACATTTTGGAAAAGAAGTAGCCATGGAATATACGAATAATTCGACATCTCTTCAGCATTTATTGGATAAATACTTTCAGCCATCGATCGTTTTTCAAGGAAGAAAAATGGTGGAACAAGGAAGAGTTTCTCTTTCCTTTATCAAGGGATCTTTCGAAACGTATCTGATTGTCTCTGGAATCATCGCTGAAAATAATACCAACTATGAATCGAAGGTCAGTTTTAAGCGTGTTGAGGGTGTGGAAAAGCTCACCACTCATTGCACCTGTATACATCCACAGCCTTGTCATCATTCTGGAAGTCTGTTGATTAAATTCACCGACATTCAGGACAAGAATGGTGTCATCACCGGCCGACCTATTGCTATGAATATGATGTCTCAGGAAGGGATCCATGTGGATCGCTATGGAACACTCATCAAGGCTGCTCCCCAGATCCCTGGTGCAAGAATGAACTCAACATTTAGTTCACTTCAATACACCCTCACGAATCGCAAGGTGATTAACTTCCCTCCTCCATCAAAGTGGAAAGGTAAGTTGGTGGTAAACCTTATCAAGGCATCTGAATTCGAGGAATACAAAGACGTCCTCTACGTCGATGAAAAATACACTTATAAATTGAGCTGGGAATATGAAGGGAGCGTTACTGCGGAAGTCTCTATCTTTGATGTTCTTTACCTCTTTAACTGGAAAACAGGCGAAGCCTTCGATCAGCCTAATGACCTGCGAGAGCTGGTCTCAAAATTAAAACTGACAGACATCATTGGGGATATCCAGGACTTTATTCGTCTCTTCTTGCCCTTGAAAGATAAAGGTATTGCAGATCTTTTAATCGAAGGCGAGGCCTGGGATGGCTTTCAAGTTGAAGATATGGAGTATCGATTTTCGATTAATCCTTCACCCAGGAAGAGTTTTCTGAATCTGGAGTTGGAACTTTTCACGCCTGATCAGAAACTCGTCCCAATGCCATCTCCCTTTCTTCTGTTTGTCGGCGAGCAAGGCTGGGGCGGTAGCTTTAGAACAAAAAATGATGCCATCATCTTTTCAAAAACACTGATTGAAGATTTTGACAGGGAGACATTTTTTCATAAAAAATATCTCCACTCGGCATCAAAAAAAGGGATCATGAATGAATGGATCGCTCTCATAATGAGGGACGACGAAATTCCATTTTTTGATCCAACTTTCAAAAAAGTTTTCATGCTCAAGACTAAGGTCTTTAAAAAAGTCTTTAGTTCATTTTTTGACAGCTTTGGGGAATTGGGCTTTAAGACTTCTTTTTATATTAAGGATGACAGAAAAATTATTTTTCAAATCCCTAAGAATAATCTGCTCGAGGGCATAGCAAATTTTTATCAACATTTGACTCCCCTTAAAATCCCCATTTTCTACGATCAGCAGCAAGTCAGAACCTGGAAAAGTTCAATCCGTTTCGAAAGAAATAAGGACAAGCTCGATTGGTTCCAGATGGACCTTGTGGTGACCGATGAAGATCTCGATGTAATTAAAAATGCTGAAATGACTGACAACTTTCTTCTTTCTCAGAAAGGGCTAATTCTTCTCTCTGATGAACAGAAAGATCTTCTGCGTTTTATGAAGCGCTATACAAAGTATGAGGGAGAGAAGAAGGAGCAGTCCAATGGGCTGTCCAAATTTGGTCTTTTCCTTCAGCGCTCCCGGATTTTTGAGCTCTTCGAACTTAAGCGCCTTGGGATTGAGGGTGCTTTAACTCCCGATGAGGAAAAGTTCTGTGAGAAAATCATGACCATGCAGGATATGCCACAATACGAAGTGGATCCTCGCTATCATGAGATTGCCCGGCCATATCAGCTGGGTGGCTATAATTGGCTGCGTTTTTTATACGAACATAAATTCGGAGCATGTCTTGCCGATGATATGGGACTCGGAAAAACTCTCCAGACGATCATGCTTCTTCAGACACTGAAGGATCAGGTCAGTAAAATTCTTATTATTTGTCCGGTTAGTATTCTCCATAACTGGAGAAATGAACTTGAGAAGTTTTCTGATCTTACCTACTCCATTTATTATGGCGATGAGAGAGAGTTTAAAACTGACGCCAAAGTTATTCTCACTTCTTATGGCCTGATGAAAAAAGAATCGTTCTCAACTCTCGGTGAAGACGAATTTGATATCCTGATATTTGATGAGGTTCAGCATCTTAAAAATATCCGCTCACTCGGCGCAAACGCTGCAAGACAATTAAAGGCGAAGTTCCGGATATGTCTTACAGGTACTCCTGTCGAAAATGACCTCTCTGAGTTCTATAACATCATGGATCTCTGTGTGCCGGGCGTCTGGGGAGATCTGGGAATCATCCGATCAACCTCTAAAAATAAAAATCGTCTTCTCGCCAGAAGAACGGTTAAGCCTTTTATTTTAAGAAGAACCAAAGATCAGGTTTTAAAAGAACTGCCTGAAAAAATAGAAAATCATGTCTACCTGGATTTTAATCCTGAAGAACGAGAATTTTATCAGCAAAAACTTAACGCCATCAGAGCGAACATGCTCGCCCCTGGAGCGAAGAGATATGGTGAGGTTTTAAAATCTCTACTTGAGATGAGGCAATTATGTCTCTGGCAAAAACACCCTCAACTTCAGTCCACTAAAATTGACTTCCTGATGGAAAATCTTGAACAGCTTGTCACCGAGGGTCACAAGACACTTGTTTTCTCCCAGTTCACCACCTATCTCGACAT
>CAXNNO010000195.1:0-5393 GCA_964203555.1 Bacteriovoracales bacterium | reverse complement strand
TGCAGGTGATGAGTGTTGATCTGGGAGCGTTATTTGCTTTTGGACTCCTTGCGAGCATGTTTCAGGCCTTGTTCAATATTTCCGTGGCCCCTTTTTATCTAAGAAATTCTTCTTCCGATCAGAGAGTTCATCTCTTCACGATGAATTCATCCCTTAATATTGCGGCCCACATGATTGGTTATTTGGTAGGTGGATATTTACCCGATTTATTGGCCATGACTATAACCTCGATGAATAAAATGGAACTTTATCGGACCTCCATCCAGATCGCGCTGGTTCTCGTTTTTGCCTCGAATTTAATGTTTCTCAGGATCCAAAAGGTTCCTGTTCCAAAAATCAGAAAAGGAATTTTTCAGGGCCTGAAAGAAAAAGAATGGAATATCCTCGCCCGTCTGATTTTACCCAAGCTGTGTCTTGCCTTCGGTGGCGGTCTCGTTGTTCCTTTTATGAACCTCTACCTGAAAGAAAAATTTTCACTTTCCACCGAAAGGATAGGTGTTGCCTATGCCATTCTGCAATTTTTTATCTTTGTAGGCATCTTTGTCACTCCTTCCATTATCAAAAAAACAACTCATTTGCGCTTCATCATGCTAACGGGACTTTTTTCTGTGCCCTTTATGATTCTCATGGGTCTTACCGGCAATGTTTCGCTTGTTCTAAGTTGTTTTTTTATGCGTGGTATGTTGATGAATATGTCGGGCCCCATTACCAGTATGTTTGAAATGGAGAGAGTTCGTGAGCAGGAGTGTGTCTTTGCATCGGCCACAATTCTTTTTTTCTACCACTTGGTTTACACAACCAGTACCCGTTTAGGAGGATATCTCATCGAGAATTATTCTTTTGGACAAACTTTTTATGTCGCCGGATCTTTTTATACCTTAGCGATTATTCTTTATTACGGTTTCTTTAATCAAGAGGAACGGCCCAAATCAGGTGAGGTTCAAGTTCTCAAAGAAGCTGCTTAGAATATTTGAGGGCCTAAAATGTTCATGATCTTTGTAAGCATTTTTTCATCCTCTTCAGAAAATCGACTTTGAAGAGGAGAGTCCAGGTCCAGCAATCCCCAAACCTTTTCATCTTTTATAAGAGGGATGACCAATTCAGACAGAGAAGCATGGTCACAGGCGATGTGGCCCGGAAATGAGTTCACGTCATCAATTCTAAAAGTTTTTCTCTGGGTGAAGGCGGCCCCGCATACTCCACGATCCGGCCTGATTCTGATACAGGCGGGTCTTCCTTGAAAGGGCCCCAGGACAAGCTCCCGATCCTCCTCGTCCCACAGATAAAAACCACTCCAGTTAAGATCTGGAATGGAATGGAAAATCCAAGATGAGATGTTGGCAAGATTGGCAATGATGTTTTTCTCGCCCTTAATGAGGTTCGAAAGATCTTTTTCTAAAGAACTATAAAATTCACTTGATCCATATTGAGAATTCAGAATCCACATATTAGTTATCTCACTTCAGAGAGGAGTTCTTTCAAGAAACTCTTCATGAACTCAACTCGTTTAAAGGCAAGGCCCTTGCCCTGAGGTGTATTCATCAGATCGGGGAGTTTAAATAATTTTACGAAGTAGTGATCAATCATAAAGCTTTTGTCATCAAGTTCCCGGGACTCTGATAGTGGATCTTCGGTATTATAGAAGGCAGAATTCATTCGAGCATTAACTGCGGCACATCTTAAAATACCAACTGCACCGAGCGCATCTAATCGATCCGCATCCTGCACGATCGCCGCCTCAAGGGAAGAAGGAGTTAGCCCTTTAGAAAAACTATGTTCTCTAATAATGGATTGAATCGTTTGGATCTCATCTGGATTGAATTCACTTTTTTGAAGAAGTTCTAAAGCTTCAGAGGCGGCGAGAGTTGAGGCATTCTTTCTATCAGGATGATCTTTCGGTAAATTGATCAAATCATGACAATAAACCCCCGCCAGGACACATTCCAGCATGACATTTTGATTTTCACACAGCTTTTTGGCAGTTGCTGCTACTCGTTCTATATGGGCCCAATCATGGGCCGGATCATTGGTTTGGTAGTAAGGCCTCACCAGGGAAACGAGCCTTGAGATCCGATTCACTCCGCTACCTTGAAGCGCTCTTTAACTTTTCTAACCATAAATCCCATGACGGGAATATTTTCGTAGATGAAGGCACCCATATCAAAATAATCACGGTGATAGATCGCCTTGCCGTTTTTGAATTTGATCACTGAGTTCCCATCCACAACCACCGGTTCTCCGCCTTTGAGGTTGGGAGTCACGAGAGTCATCTTCCAGATACCCACGACATCATCACCCGCTTCAACGAACTGAGAAAATTCAAACTTGATTGATTTTACGTTCTTATACATATTTTCGTAATATTTACGCATTTTTTTCTCGCCCTTGATTGTTCCAATCGGGTCTTGAAAATCAACCTCAGCATCATAAAACTCGGTAACAAGATGCATTGAGTCTTTGTTTAGTTTTTCAAAAAAATGTTGAACTTTTTCGCGATTATTCATTTTGTTCATAGTTTGTCCCCAACTCAAAGATGACAGAGTTAAAATAAAAAGGAGTATAATCTTCATAAAAATATAACCTCAGGAGTTAAGATGGTTTCTTCTCTCATCATATCCGTTCTCATCTTTGTTCACATCTTTTTCCTTATCGCACTTGTTAGAAAAAACTTTGCAGTCATTGATATCGGGTGGGGACTTGGTTTCATTGTGATTGCTCTGGTCTCTTATCTTCATAACCCACTATCTGTTAAGAATGCCCTCTTACTCATGGTTGTTGTCATCTGGGGCCTGCGACTCGCCCTTTACATCTTTTCCCGTGGTAAAGGTAAGGGAGAAGATCCAAGGTACGCAAATTTACGCCAGAGATGGAGCCCACGCGCTAATTCCCAGGCCTACACGAAGGTCTTTATAGGCCAGGGGATCTTGATGTTGATTGTATCTTTGCCAGTGAGTGTAGGCATGGCACGAGGAGATCAGAGCATCAGCATCATCAATTGGCTAGGTTTAGCCGTTTGGTTCTTGGGTCTGGGTCTTGAAGTGTGGTCTGACTACTATATGACCTGGTGGAAATCCAAAGCGGAGAATGCCGGAACAATTTGTACCACTGGTCCGTGGAGACTTTGCCGCTTTCCCAATTACTTCGGAGAAGTATTATTATGGTACGGAATCTATCTTTTAAGCTTCGGGCCATCAACGTGGTGGACCATTCTCGGCCCTTTCATGATTAACTTTCTCATTCTCAAAGTAACCGGTGTGCCGCCATTGGAGAGAAACTTTTTCAAGCGATCTGGTTACGATCAATATGCCAGAAAGGTGCCAAGGTTCATTCCTTTTACGAAACCTTAGTTCTCTCGGCTGACAAACCATCCTTTTCGTTTGAAGAACAAGATGGCACTAACACTAGTCAAGATCATGACGATCACCACAATGATCAGGGCCTCCATGGAATGGAGTCCGGGAATATGTTCGAAGTTCATTCCATAAAAAGAAGCTATAAAATTAAGTGGCAGGAGAATACTGGAGAAAACAGTCAGAACTTTCATGATTTCGTTGGCCCGCTGATCATTCATTGAAATATGAAGCTGATAGAGGTGTTCAAAATTATCTGAAATTTCATCAAGCTGAAAATAAACCTGATCAATATTTTCTTTAAGATCCTGAAGCATTGAAGGCGAATCTTCCCAGAAATCTTTTGACCTATAGAGTGCGTCTTGAGTCTGTTTGAGAATTCTTTTGATGACAAATATCTGCCTTCGAAATCGATAGATTTTTGCCGTATCAAGCTGGGTGCGCTTGGTCTTCAGAACATCCACTTCAAAATCATCAAACATATCCTGAAGGCCCACAAGAGGTAGTTCATAACTTCTAATAACATTGATAATGATTTGGTGAACCAGTCCAGAAAGTGTGGATGCCGTATTATTTTTTTTGATCTTAACGAGGTAATCCATACGGACTCTATGAATAGTTAACAGTCTGTCCGTAGAGATAAAGAGTGCAATTTTCCGGGTCAGATCTTGAACCGTCGTAGCATCTTTTTGAGAATCCTGATCATAGCTTCTTAACATTAAGAAGTGACCTTCTTCTGAGTATTCGTATTTTGGCAGATGTTCTGGGCGCAAAGTATCCTGAAGGAGGAGATGAGGAAGATTGAATTGAACAGAGAGGGCATTGAAGTCCCCAGTACGAGGCTCCTCAACATCAAACCAGTGAAATGAACTGTTTATGAGAACATTTTCTGAAATCATTTTTTCCAACTTTCAGATTAAAAAATTACAAAAAAAAAGGCCGGATTGCTCCGGCCCTCGATTGATTGAATCAATTAAATGATCACCAACGGTTTCCACCGCGGTCACCACCACGATCGCCACCACGACCGCCACCGAAACCACCGCGTCCACCACGGTCTCCACCGCGATCGCCGCCACGTCCACCACCGCCGCCGCCGCCGCCGAAACCACCAGTACGTGGCTCCATAGGACGAGCTTCGTTAACAACGAGTGAACGTCCACCCATGTCTGAACCGTTTAATTTTTCGATTGCAGTTTGAGCTTCGTCACCAGAAGACATTTCAACAAAGCCGAAACCTTTTGAACGACCAGTGTCTCTGTCCATAACGATTTTAGCAGAATCAACTGAACCGAACTTTGAGAAAAGCTCGTTTAAGTTTTCGCTAGTAGCTGTGAATGGAAGATTACCAACATAAATCTTGTTACCCATAAAAACCTCCTTAAGGCCAGGGACGCGCTTTCAGAGGATCATGAGCAACTCGCTCGAAGAACACTTACAGCGACAAAAAAATAATACAGGATTCTAATAACATCAAATTCCCGATCTAGGATAGCACAATTTGAGCAGGTTATAAAATTTATAGGGAAATTTAAGGCTGGATATGCGCAGCGTCAATGAGTTCAAAACGGCGGAATGAAAGAAGAATTCAATTTTTTCAACTTGTTAGAGAATTTTTCTATATTTTGGATGGTGAAAACATATTTTATGGAAGATGTTTCGATTATTTTGGAAGGGAAAGAATCGGGCAAAAGACCGACATAGATTTATTTTTTAAAACTAAATTCTATGCCGGGGATGAAGATTATCTTCTGCTTTGGAAGCGGGGTTCCCGTTTTTCCATCGGGCGGGCCTCATTGACAGTAAGTGAGCGACCACCGAATTCAGAACCGTGAAGTTGAGAGATCGCCGAATCAGCAGCAAGAGAATCGGTCATTTCGACAAAACCAAATCCTTTTGATCTGCCGGTCTCTTTGTCCAAGATGATCTTTGATGAATCCACATTTCCAAATCTTGCAAAGACTTCTGAAAGTGATTCATTGGTTGCAGTAAAAGGAAGATTACCAACATAAATTTTTTTTCCCACAAAAACTCCTCAAGTCA
>CAXNNO010000194.1:0-5407 GCA_964203555.1 Bacteriovoracales bacterium | reverse complement strand
TGGTTAAATCCTACGAAACCCCTCTGAAGATTATTGATAAGGGTAAGCCGGGCGTTGCTACTGAAGCGGATATTCTCTCAGAGCGCTACGTGATGGATCAGATAAGTAAATTTTATCCTGATCATAAAATTCTTTCGGAAGAAGATGCTTTCACAAGGGAACTTAAGCTTGAGGGGGTAAAAGAGGATGAGTACCTCTGGCTCATTGATCCTCTGGATGGAACAAATAATTTTTACAATCGCGTCCCCTTCTTTTGCGTTAGTTTAGCTTTGAATAAAGGCAGCACAACTCTGGCAGGGGTCGTTTATAATCCTGTAAGCTGTGAATTATTTTATGCCATCAAAGGCGAAGGAGCTTTCTTGGTCCGTTTAATCGGCGAGAAAGAAGTTCGAATTCAATTAAAAGCAAAAAAGTCCAGAAAGGTATTTAAGGAAGCCTTATTGTCGGCCAATCTCAGTAGTAAGCGCGTGGAAAAAGATTTATTAAAAGAATTTCCTGAAGTTCGTGCCATGAGAAGATTTGGGAGTGCCGCTCTGGAAATGAGTTATGTAGCGGCGGGAATGCTCGATGCCTATTGGGAACATCGTCTTCAGCCGTGGGATATGGCAGCGGCGGGACTCATTTGCGAGGAAGCTGGAGTGAAAATATCTGGTATGAAAGGTGAGAAGTACCACGCTTTCTGTCCTTCGGTTCTTTGTTCGGATCCAGCTCTCTATGAGCAGCTTTTAAATACTCTGAATCGATATTAGAAGATTGTTTACTTTGACATAAATTCTAATGGCTTAGATAATAGAGACTGCAGCTAGATAAACTGCGAACTATATCCATGGAGGGGTAGGTGTTCGATACAGTCATTAATTACCTGGACAAGTTTGGTCCCGAACTCTTAGTTATACAGTTCGGATTTTTGGTCATACTTTCCACGCTTTTCCTTTGGTTGTGGTTTTCTAACCGTAGAAAATACCACAATTTAAAACATGCCATTCCGGCAACGATTGTAAAAAGCTATCTCGACTCAATTATCCAAAATTCGACTGCTTTAAAATCTTCTCTCTTTAGGGGTGGAGGCCTTGATCTTAATGGGGTGCCCTCTGTGATGCCTCTTACTCATTTAGTAGGAGGAGAATCGCTGGGGCTAAGCGGTGCTCCATCAACGGCGCTGTTGGAAGAACTTAATCATAAGAACGCGATCATTGCTTCTTTAGAGGCCCAGCTTATATCATCTCAATCTTCTCAGCGTGAGCTAGAAGCCAAGGTTGCTTCAACCCAGGGTCACCTCGGGAACGCAGAAAAGAAAATCAAAGAACTCGAGGCGTTGCTTGCCAAGTCCCGCAATAGCGGAGGAGGGGATGAAACCCTCAAGGCAGAGCTCGAGATGGTCATCAAGGAAAGAGATGAACTAAGAGATCGACTGAAGGAATTTGAAATTATTTCAGATGATTTGGCCAACCTTAAGCGACTTCAACAAGAAAATGATCAGCTTAAGCGCTCCATCTCTTCTTTGCAGATTTCAATTCCAGTAGCTGAGACAAAGCAGGTCGTGCCTGAGGCGAAGCCTTCTTCAGAACAGGTCACATCAAACCTTGCGACCGAAGAAATCAATGTGCCGAATGAGTCGTCGGAAACTAATCAGGCGCTGGAAGATTTTATGGCGTCATCCGATGGACCAACGGAAACAGATAAAGCAGACAAAGCGGATAAGTCAGAAGAAGATATGATGGCGGCCATGGAGGAGCAATATAGTTCTGAAAAAGTCGTGCCAAAAAAAGTGGAAAAGACTCCCGAGGATCTTCTATCGGAATTTGAAAAAATGTTGGGGTAACAATGAAATTTTCGTTCATGTTCTGCTTATTCACTCTAAGTACCGTCTCTTTTGGTAGCGTCCATGAAAAAAAAATACAATTACTTAAGAACCCAAGTGGTAAGAGTCTGAATTTAAAATCAGAGGACATTGTTTCATTAGAACGTTTTGAAAATATGTTTATGATGGATGCAAGGACTCCGGGCCTTCATGCCATGTTGAAGAGAAATTCATTCAGGCACAAACAAAAAGCGGTACCCACTCTCATAAAAGTCATGAAAGAAAGCAAATATCCAATTCAAAACAGATGGCATGCTACGATGCTTCTGGCCCAGATTATGGGTTCCAAATCTGCTCCTTTTATTGCAAAATTTGCTGATCATCCGCACTGGATGATGAGGGTTGCTTCATTAAAGGCGTTATTGGGACTCAAGCAGGCCGAGTATATATCCGTCTACAAAAAAGCACTTAAAGACACATCTCAAATTGTAAGAGTTCAGGCCCTGGACAATATCTCCAGCATGAAGATCTCTTCCCTGGCGCCCGAGGTCTGGGACATGATGTATGATAAGTCCAATTACTCCGGCGAGAAGGGTTCACATAAAAGAACATCTATCGTAAAAACGATCATTCGCACTATTGGTGACGTCAAATATGGGCCAGCTAAAAAGTCTCTGGCAAAACTCATACAAAAACCCAAGTACCAGGACCTGATTGATGATCTGGATTATTCCCTGGAAAAAATTACGGGTGAGATTTCACCGGATAGTTTAGATCAAAGACGCAAATTCTGGTCAAAATTGGCATTGAATGGGAAGAAAAAAATTTAGATAGAATTTAAAGACCGGATTGTTCCAGCTGTTCTTTTTCCCGGGCCTTATCTATTTCTTTAAGCTTGTTGTCGGTCGCTATCAAACGCTCAATTCTATAGAGCAGAGTTTTTTCCATGATACTATCATTACTAACTTCCTTCCAGCCTTGAAGAAAATCCTGTTCAACCAATTGTCTTTTGTAAATAGTCACTTTCGTTACCTCTCGAGAGGAGCGGAAACCCTTCACCACATTGATAATGAGCTTAAATTTTGCTGCTTTTACGGCATCGGAAGAACCAAAAGAATCAGCAAAGTTAATCTCAAGAGTATTATCCATCCATCTTGTTTTTATAAAGCCAGCTTCCTGGTTTTGTTGTGCAATATCGTATTTCCGCATAACCGAAATGACCGCATGCCAGGTTTGATTATAGTCGGCCTTATAAAGTTTTGATGGGATATCCAGCTCTTCAGTCACCTGACGAAATTTTTCATAGCTCGCACAGGAGCTAAAAAATAACATGGAGATGATTAAAAGATAAAATTTCATGACTTTTATGTTATCAATGAATCATATAAAAAGAAACTTTTTGGATAGAAGCATGGACCATAAAAATCTCTTTACCCAAGTATTAATCGATGAGGCCCGGGCCTTGGAGAAGGCTGCCCTTAGATTTACAGATAAAGAAGCCGAAAAACTGGTTTATATTTTTGAACTTCTGGCCGGCACTGGCGGAAGTTTGATTATTTCCGGCGTTGGTAAATCTGGCCACATCGGAACGAAGATCGCTTCAACTTTTTCCTCTCTGGGTTTGCCCTCTTTTTTCCTCCACCCCACCGAGGCGATGCATGGAGATCTGGGCAGAGTGACAAAATCAGATGCCATCGTTCTTATTTCAAAATCTGGGACGACAGAGGAACTATTAAATATGCTTCCCTATGTTCAAATACCCAAAGAAAGAATCATTGCACTCGTGGGTAAATTAGATTCTCCCATCTCTGAACGTGCCGGCGTGATACTGGATGCATCTGTAGATAAAGAGGCCTGCATCAATGATCTTGCCCCCACGACTTCCACGACAGTTGCTCTGGCGCTAGGGGACGCCATGGCGGTTTTATATGAAAATGTAATGGGGGTTTCCAGGGAAAAGTTTGCCATCAATCACCCTGCGGGGCTTTTAGGTAAATCTCTTTCTCTAACTGTTGAGAGGTTGATGATTAAGTCCTCTGACTGCCCTCACGTTTCAGAGTCTGCAACTCTTCAGGATGCGATTCTGGTTATGACTCAAATGCCCGTCGGAATGTGTGCTGTTTTAGATGGCAAAGAACTTAAGGGTATACTGGTTGAAGGTGATATAAGAAGAGCGTTTGCCAAGTCACCGAATGCTATAAGCACACCAGTCAGAGAACTCATGACCATAAAACCAACAGCTCTGCGTTCCACTCATCTTGCATTTGAGGCCTTGAAAACGATGGAAAATCCTCAGAGGCCGTTAAATGTTGCGCCAGTGGTGGATGACGGAGAGTTTAAGGGTGTATTACGATTGCATGATCTTTTTAAAGCAGGTTTTAATTCTTTAAAATCGCCATGATCGGAAAATAATTTTTATTTTTTTTCCTTGTACCAAGTCAAAAAGAGCAGAACGAGAAACAATCCCACGAGCGGGAAAAAGCCATAAGTCTGATAGACAGTGGCCTTACCTGTTCCCAGCGGAACTTGAACGTCGAGAACACCCTTTGACCCGACTCCTAGACGCTTTGATTCAGATCCATCAGGAAAAATCACGGATGTAATTCCCGTGTTTGTGCTTCTAATGATCGCGAGGTTGAATTCTAGTGCTCGCCACTTGGAAAGAAATAAATGCTGATGAGGTTCCGCAGTGTCTCCATACCATGAATCATTCGTATGATTGATGATAAAGTGGTTGTTACCCCATTGATTCAATAAAGTTCGCATATAGTTTGATTCAAGAATCTCATAACAGATGGGTGTTACAAATTTAAGGCCGTCCTGGGTTTTCATTTCAGGAGTTCCATTTCCTCTGGCAAATAAAGAGACAGCTGGAACAATTGAAATGATTTGTGAATTGAATGGGCCAAAAGGTAATGTTTCACCAAAAGGAATAAGAATATTTTTATGGTAGGCCGTTTTGACTCTGTTATTGCTCAATAGAATGGATGAATTAAATACCGTTTCTATAAAGTCCATGTGAGACTTGGTGACATCCTGATCATATCCTCCGATGAGCATCTCGGAGTTGCTTTCTTTCATGATTGTCTGAAAAATGGAATCAAGTTTTGTGTTCGCGCCATAGAACGTATCCGGATAAGCAGTCTCGGGCCATATGATTAATTTTGGTCTGAAGCCGTTTTCAGTTAAAGAGAGATTTTGATAAGTATTAATGATGGATTGGAAAGAATCGACATCACCACTTTCAGATTGAACTTTTAAAAAGTTTCCAATATTTGCCTGAACAATCCTGACCGGCAGGTTTTTATCGGTGTATTTTTCTTTTAGAGGAGAGACCGCATTTAGCACGATAAAGATCACAAATACTATCCACACTTGTGGGCGAAATCGATGAATTGCAAGTTGCGTGTAGGCCTCAATCGCCACCCAATAGGACATGAAACTGAACACTACGACTCCGAGGTAGGGAGCGAGTCCGAGATAAGGTGAAAGATGCAGCCACGGACTTCCCGCAAAGGAAGGAAATTGTTGCGGAAAATATCTTTCTAGAATCGTGATGATAAAGGCGGTAACGAGTGTGCCTTTTTCTGAATGCCAGGAAAATTC
>CAXNNO010000193.1:0-5415 GCA_964203555.1 Bacteriovoracales bacterium | reverse complement strand
CGCACGAACTCTCACAGGCGAGATCGCCTTATTTTCAAGCTGTTGAAAAATTTTAGTCGCCTCTCCCGGATTTGATTCTTTAAGGCCAAGACCACGTCGAAACAGACCCAATTGAGACTCAACATCTTCCGGAACAACAATAGGAGCGGATGAGACCTGCTTATTTCCTTCGCTACCGGGAAACCGATTGACCGTTTCACTCTCGGCATTCGGTGAAACTTGAGCAAAGTTTTCGCTCTGATTTTTTTGGAGTTCATCCACGAGAGAATCCTGTGAACCGGGGGGCCTTTCTTTGAGTTGCTCGTATTTTTTTGAAAGTTCTTCATACTTCAGGAGAAGTTGATCGTACTGTCCCCTGGAAATGGTACGAGAATTTTTGCCTTTCTTGTCGTCATCATCGACCAAAGACCTTTCCAGATTTCGATACCATGAGCAGGAGCTCAGCATTAACAATGACGCAAAAGATATCAAGCCATATTTCAAAGCGTCCTCCATGACATAACTTCTTAAATTTTTTGACTTTCCTTATCTTATATCTTAATTCCTTATCCTTCTTAGTCAAGGAATCTATGTCGCACAACTATCAGCAGAGTAAAGAACTCTACTACACTCGTCTTCGTCTTCCAAAAGATGACGCCTATTTTGTTTATTTTACCTTTGAGTCCAATGAAGGTCTTTGTTACTACTCTACTGCGGATGATTCGCTGAAAGGATCTTACCGGGATATCGATGTGAAGTGTCCTATAGAGGCGAGAGAAAATTTAAAATCTCTCATTGCAAGACTCCAGACAGAGATACGTCTGGATGTCCTGCATGAAGAAATTATTATTGATTCTTGAAAAAATTCAAAACATCCTGATGATGAGTTTTCGTGTCCACTTTATTCATCACATGGACAATTTTTCCTTCTTTGTTAACAAGAAAGCTCTGTCTCAGGATTCCCTCAAACTCACGACCCATAAATTTTTTGAGTCCCCATGCTCCATAGGCCTGAATCGCTTTTTTTTCAGGATCTGATAAAAGCGTAAAGTTGAGTTTCTCTTTGGTCTCAAACTTCTTCAACGAATTCACCGGATCAGCACTGATTCCCAGAACCACAATGTCAGCATCTTTTAGTTGCGACTCAGAATTTCTTATTTCACAGGCCTGAACCGTGCATCCTGGAGTCATGGCCTTTGGATAGAAATAAATCACCACATTTTTCCCCCGGAATTCATGCAAGGAAACTTCTTTTCCATTTTGATCCTGAAGAGTGAAATCTGGGGCATCATCACCAGGGACGATGGTTGGGGCCTTAACCACGAGGGGAGGTTGTTTTTTAGGAGCGACCTTCTTTTGAGATTTCATAGGCGTCACTTTTGGTGAGATCTTTTTAGTGGCCTTCTTCACAGGTTTTTTTGCTACCTTCTTCGTGATCTTTTTAGCACTTTTTTTGGCGACCTTTTTGGTCACTTTTTTGACTACTTTCTTTGCTACTTTTTTTGCTACTTTTTTTGCTACTTTTTTTGCGACTTTCTTGATTTTTTTCTTCACTGTCTTGGCCATCTTTAATTCCTTTGTTACCAAATATCTCTTAATTGTCTTAAACGAATAAATATATCTTTTCTTAATGTAGCAGATTCCTCCGAAATTCCTAAATTTTTCACAACATTTTGATTAACTTCTTCTGAATCCAATCTCAGAAAAGGGTTCACCAACAACTCTTGCCCCAACGTTACTGGAGGAAGCTCTTCGGTCGAAACGTTTCTCATTGAGTTTAATTCGGCCTTAATATGTTTATTATCAGGTTCAACGGATAGGGCAAATTCAAGATTTCGTTTTTTGTAATCATGGCCGGGATAAACAAGGGTTGAACCGGGCAGTAATTTGAGTTTCTCGATTGTCTTATAGAGGAGGTTAACGTCCCCTCCTCCCTTGCAATTACCGACACCCGAATTAAAAAGTGTATCTCCGGAAAAAATGGCCAGATGTTGGTCCCCTTTCCTCCAAGTAAACACCTGATGATCCAGAGTATGACCTGGAGTATCGATAATGTGGAGGGAAGACGATGAACCTAAATCCAAAGATTCAAGGTTTTTTAACTTATGAACGGGGGCACTAAAGGCTTCGGTTAATAGTGCATTGCCACGGATATGGTCAAAATGCTGGTGCGTATTTAATATTCCCTTCAAGACTAAGCTGTTTTTTTTGATATAATCAATTATCGGTTGTGCCTCGTAAGGATCGATAACCCAGGAATGACCTGTTTCACTATCTTGAATCAGGTAACTGAAGTTTCTCAGTTCGTTATAGGCATAGAATGTTTTTACCAGGATCATTATGGAAAACCTTTTTACTTATTATACTCAAGTTCTATTTCTTTCTTTAATCGTGATAGATCATTTTTTCGAAATATACCTCTTTCGCCGACAAGTGACCACTCTCCATAAGCATCGCACGGAAGTACCGGAAGAGTTCAAATCCATCATTAATCCAGAGGATCATCAAAAGGCCATAACCTATGCAACGGCCAAACTAAATCTGGGCCAGTTTCGACTGATATGGAACACTGCTGTTCTTTTCTATTGGTTTCCCTTTAGAGGAGCTGAAAAACTTTATCTATCGATGCCTTCTTCCGACATTCACAAAGAAGTTCTCTTTCTTCTATCCTTCATGCTGATCCAGATGCTACTGAATCTTCCATGGTCAATCTACTCCACTTTTGTACTGGAAGAAAAATTTGGCTTCAATCGCTCAACTCCAAAACTATATCTTGTGGACAGGCTTAAGGGTCTCTTGATCGGTGGATTACTGGGAGTTCCTCTCATATATGTGATGCTTTTTATTTTCACCAGTGCAGGTCAGTGGTGGTGGTTTTTAAGTTTCATTTTCATCACCGCTTTTCAATTCACTCTCGTTTGGCTTTACCCAACCTGGATAGCACCTCTTTTCAACAAGTTTAAACCTTTAGAGAGTGAGGATCTTAAAATCGGTATTGAAAATCTTGTTCAAAATGCGGGTTTTAATGCCAGAGAAGTTTTTGTTATGGACGCCTCAAAAAGAAGTTCACATGGGAATGCCTATTTCACAGGTCTTGGAAAAAACAAACGAGTTGTCTTCTTTGACACTCTTCTAAAAGATCTGAAGAATCAAGAAATTCTTGCCATTCTGGCCCATGAGTTGGGTCATATGAAACTCAAGCATATTCCCAAATCCCTTATCGCTTCGTTAATTATTTCATTTGCTGGTTTCTGGCTTATGGGAAAACTCTCACAAGAGAATTGGTTTTTCGGAGGTCATTTCATCAGAATTCTTTCCCCGGGTGTTCTGTTTCTGATCTTTATGCAAGCACTACCCATGTACACTTTTTGGTTTGGCCCGATTGGCGCGTGGATATCAAGAAAAAGAGAGTTTGAGGCCGATAAGTATGCCTCTGAACAAACAGATCCAAATGATCTTATTTCCGGACTTTTAAAGATCTATCAACAAAATGCGATTCCGGTTGTTACAGATAATCTTTATTCGGGTTTTTACCACTCTCATCCACCGGCGCTTGAAAGAATTAAGCGACTTCGATCACTCATCAAATGAGAGACCGGTTAGAGATTGCCTTAAAAAATTAAGATAAGGTTTTCGATACTTCTCAATCTCATTATGGAGTTCATGGTAGCCACCCTCGACAACTTTAAGTTGGGCGTTTTTTTCAACTTTCGTGAAGTAGGAAATGAGTAGCTTGGGATGAACAAGGCCGTCTTCACTTCCTACCGAAACGAATAGAGGACATGCTGCGCGAAGCGGTCTTGAAAAAACATTTCTCCCCATTCGCAACACCTCAATCAGTAGCTTGGAGTGAATCTTTAATTGATTCAATTCGTCACTTATATAGCTCTCATAAACTCGCCTGTCATGAGAGAGCCGCTTCAAATCAAGCACACCCTGAAGGGGTATTGTAGGGAACCTCACCAAGGCGTCAAAAAGAAACATTGGGGCGAAGCTGAGGGCATGTCCCGGAAAACCAGGACCCGCAACAGCAGGGGAACTTAGAAAAACTTTATCGGGATAAAAATCTTCAGAGGCCATATTCTGGAGATAACCAGCGGTGATGAGTCCCCCCATGGAATGACCAAAAAGTGTATAGTTAGTCATGCTGAAGTCTTTTTTGAGAAAGTCGATCACGACTTGAAGATCCTTCATGAAGTGATTAAAATCTTCGATCCACCCTCTTCTGCCACCACTTTTTCCGTGGCCCCTTAAATCATAGATCGCGATATTAAAATTTGAAGCAAAGAGCTTAAGAATATACTCATGACGCTCTAAATGTTCTCCGAGCCCGTGCGATACGATCAACCACTTAGAACTACCGGTTTCCCGGATCAGGCATCTAAGGATAGTCCCATCAAAAGAAATTATGTCTCTGTATTCATTATTCATAAGAAAGCCCTTATACTTTAATTATGTATTGCCCAGTATGCTTTCAGAACACCTTAAAGATTTGCTCCAGCGGAGTCGTGAAACTATCCTTTAACGGTAAGTCTCGAAACACATCAATATATACCTATAATCTCCAAAAAGAGACTCAGGAGCAACTGAATGCAAAGCTAAGAGAGAAAATAGTAGATTTTTTCACCTTCTACTCAGGTCTCGTTCATAAAGATCCCATCAAAAATTTCGAGGCCTATTCAACGGATTTTGCCTGCACAAATAAGTGCAAAATCGACAAAATGAATACAAAGGTAACTGTGGTTGGAGTTATTTATCCCATCATGACTGTGCAGCTTATTCTTCAGGAAGAAGCTGGTCACTTCGGGCTGGAAATCAAAATCTCCAAAGATTAAATCATCTGCCGAATGTCGAAAGATTTGAAGTCGAATTGAGAACGCTTTTTTAAAGCATGATTTTGTATCCCGTACCCCAAACGGTTTCGATGCCTATTTTTACTTTATCCACCTTTTTTCTGAGGGAAAAAATATGCACATCAATGTTACGAGTCGTCATTTCCAACTCTTTATCAAATTGATTAATCAGCTCTTCGCGAGTGCTGGGCCCCGATGGGTTTTTATACAAGTGATTAAAGATAATAAATTCCCTCGACGTTAAACTCACCGTCACTCCGTCTTTTATGATGGAGTGGGCCTCGGGAATAAGTTTAAGTCCGACGTTGATAAGATTATCAGCAAGAGAGCTTATTTTAAGATGAGCATTGGAAACTCTGACAAGAAGCTCTTCATAATTAAAGGGCTTAGTGATGTAGTCATCCGCACCGCTCTGAAGACCTTCAATAATTTGGTCCGATTTATTATAGGCAGACATCATAAAGATGGGAGAAATCTTATCTTTGTGTCGTATGGTTCGCACAATATCGATTCCCTTAATTCCGGGCAGATTCCAATCTACCAGATAAACACAGTGCTCCTCTGGATGTTTGGCATTGAAGAA
>CAXNNO010000192.1:0-5457 GCA_964203555.1 Bacteriovoracales bacterium | reverse complement strand
CACCAAAGATTGCTTTCACCTCAATGCTCTTGTTAGTATTTGAGGAATAGGCTTCGTAAGTGTTGTTAATGATGTTGCTAAAAATTCGTTGTACTTTTGATTTAGCTGCAAAAATGTGGGAGTCACTTTCAAAATTGTAGATAATTTTCAAGTCTGGAAATTCTAGTTTCTTTTGATGTAAGATTTCATTAAGGGCGGCAATAACTTTAAACTTTGCAACAGCCTCATCTTTATTAGGTCTATCTATTTGAAGAACCATATTCTCAATTCGATCTAGGGCAGAAGTGATGACGTGTGAATGTTCTTCACTTTCCTTTTTAGAAGCAAAGAAAATTCGAAGAACTGCTAAAGGTGATTTTACATCGTGGAGAAATTCCTTAAGAATTCGTTGTCTTTCAGAAAGAACATTTAATGCAGTTTCTTTATCTTGTATCCTTCTAAAGTAAAGGAATAGAGCCATTCCCACAATGAATGGGATATAAATTCGAATAGTAAAATAACTATTCGTGAGTTTCCAAAATACCAGGAGGTCATTTAACTGAAAAATAAACAGTAATATAGAAACAGGAATAAGAACTTTCCTTTCAGTGGAGTCTTTGAGTTTAAAGGCAAACCACGTACCTATGGCCATAGGAGCAGCAACAAGTGGCGCCATAATAATGATGACTCTTGAATAAAAGACGTAATCTTTAATACCGATGATGAGCATTAGAGCGTAGATGCCGATCACGACAGCATAAATCCATGATAATTTTTTGATAATATTATACGGGTCACTGTGTTGGTGAAAATTAAAAAAAACATAAATCAAACACAAATCTTGCAAGAGCCTTAGAGGAAAATGAAACCCACCTGTAGCAAGAACAGGGTCAATGAGAGAACGTGGGTATTCACTAAAACTAAACAGATATACAGCTGATACAACAGAATATACGAGTAGAGAAAATCCTATTCCTGATCTGCGTAGCCAAAAAGAGAAACCTAGAAAAACTGAAATCAAAATAAGAAAATAAGCAGAAAATAAACTAGCCCCAGTCCTTAAAAACCACTGAAAACTATTTCTCCATCGAAGTTCTTCATACTTTCCAATTCGTAAACATAATTCACTCGCGAAGCGTTTATCCTGGTTCGAATCTTTGGCATGAATCACAATGTTTTGAATGTCATCAGTATTTAGAGGAAGAAGGAAAAATTCATTTGAGTGATACGACTTTGGTGAGGATAAGTTTAGAATAAGGATGCCATTCACCTCCGCTTGAATCAAATCCTCTGGTGCTTGAAATTGTATCCAGCAGCTATCGTTATTTTGGCATTGTGTTTTGAATTGAGGATATGCATACAAAGCCTCCTCATCCTTTACAAATGAAGGCTTCTCGCAAACTTCAGTAACTTCAGCAAAAGCAGAAATACTAAAGAGTAGAAATATAATTTGCCAATTCTTCCTTTGAAAAAAGAACTGGAACAACTGGTGATTCAGATGCTTCTCCTAATGGAAGTGGGAACGCGGCTATAAAATAGATTCCCTCTGGAACATTCTTTAGATCAAGGTTTTCTAAAATCCCTGCTTTTTTAAAAATTGTATTGTGAATAGGTCGTTCTGGTTTCCCAGGATTGAAGTCTGAGGACTTCCAAGAAGTACCATAGAGATGAAATCCATCAAGAGAGATAAGATAATCAGCGGCTTCTTGAGAAAGTGTCAGAACATAATTTGGATCATGATAACCGTCGCTATTTAAAGGATAAAAATCTGTGGAGATGAGAATTTTAATTGGAATAGCTTTTTGTGCTTTTACCTTCTCTTCAATCTCTTTCTTAGAAATTACCCAGTGATAAACTCCATTCCCCTTTGATTCGTATTTATTTCCCTGAAGTTTAATCACTAGGGTTCTTCCGAAAAAATTATTGAGGTCTTTATAAAATGAATCAAGTCGTTTCCCGTCAGCAATAGTGTGAGCTGGTGTTTCAAAATGCGTGAGACTATGTGGTCGTAGAGTATGCTCATCATAATTAACGGGTGGAAGTTTACCACTCGCAATGGAGTAGATCATTTTCTTTTCATAAGCAGCGCCTTCCATCCACATGGCGGATGAGCCGTGAAAGATTTTTGGTGAGAGTATGTGGGGCATAAAGAACCTCGCTCAAAATCTCAATTGGTCATGTAACTATCCTGATCTATTCGGTTTTCCTGGATAATACTTGAGTTTCTTTTTTGATTAAAAGTGCCTTTAGCCACTTACTGGCTTGAGACTCTTTTAAAAGCTTCCACTGTGCGATTCTTACTTCGTTGATGATCTTTGGTAGCTGACCTGTACTCATCGCTGAAAAAGCTCTTTGATTCAGATGACTTCAACCAACTACCCACTAACAACCTAAACTCCTTACGATTTAATTTTCAGATTGGGCGTTAACGGCCTGCCTTAATTCATTTATCCTGATTTCATGCCAGAATTTCTCACCTCCGAACAACGCATGAACTTATTTCCGAACTTCGGAAGGAAGACAAACGTAAGTACGCCGATCGGTTTAGAGTTATTCTTCTCCTCGATAAAGGGTGAACCTACGCTAAGATCTCCGAAGCACTTTTCCTGAATGAAGGCACAATAGCAAAATACCGCCGCCGCTACAAAGAGGCTGGCATCATGGGACTCATCGTCGATGATTACAGCGGTCGCAGGTGACAGCTCACCGATGCAGAGACTGCTGAGCTAACGAACTACCTCCAGTCAAATCTTTGCTTGAGTGCTAAAGAAGTCGCCGCTCACATCAAAAATCGTTATAAAGTGAGCTATTCCCTCAGCGGGATTACCGATCTTCTGCATCGTCTTGACTTCAGCTATAAAAAAGCAAAGGGATTTCCCGGGAAGGCGAAGAAAATATAGCAGGAACTTTTTATTCTCGAGAACTATCGCCTGAAGCAAGAAGGAAAAATTTATTTCGCCGACTCAGGCCCATCCACAGCACAATCCAGTAATCAACTATGGTTGGATAAAAAAGGGAGAAGAGTTCGAAGTCCTGACTCACAACAGTTCTCGATTCCATCTCAATATCTATGGTGCCGTCGACATTGAATCCCTGAACGTAGTGACTCGCAGTTGTGAGCGAATGAATACATCTTCAATCTGCGAACTTCTTCGGGCAATCAGGGCCAGAAAACTATCAGGAGAATTGATTCGCTTGATAATGGATAACGGCGCCTATAATCGTGCCTGAAGGTTGAGAGAACTCGCCAACGAATTGGGAACAAAACTTATCTGTCTGCCGCCTTATTTTCCGAATGTGAATCCGATCGAAAGACTCTGGAAGTTCTTTAAAAAGAAAGTCCTCTACAATCGATACTCGAGAGACGCGAGAGAAATTTGAGGCCGCATGCACCCACTTTTTTCGTTACATTCGAAAATATCGTGATAATTTGTCGACCCTTTTTACCGACGAGTTTAATGTCATAGGCTCCTAAAAATCAAACTGGGTTCAGTTTATTCAGCCCAGAAGTCACTGCAGAGGCATATGCCTGTACGTCTGTATCAACTTCACATGTAAAGCCAGTGGTATAGTAACGAGAACTTCTTTCAGGAGAGGGGTCATAACCCATGTAGCGCAGGCAGTTGTTATAGAATAAAAGGATGCCTCCGCAGCATAAATCGCCGCCAGCTGAAGTTTTCCTTCGGTGGTTTTAGTACGCGCCTGATACTTTTGGAAGTTCGGAATCGCCACGGCAGACAAGAGACCAATAATCGCCACAACCACCATCAGCTCTACCAAGGTAAAGCCGGATTGCCGCTTAAAAGACTTGAAAAAAAATTTCATAAATAAACCCTGTACTCAAGATCATGAAGAGATCCCGTTCAAGTTTCAATATCCAAAACGTTAAGAGTTTAAGACATCTTTTAATTTGTTCATTAATTATACAGCAAAATGGGGGGGTAAAAATGCCAGGAAGAATGGGCATGTGAAGCAGGCTCTTTGCAAGACTTCACCATGGTAATGTTTGCCGTGACCGGCCTTATAAATAGCGACGTTTTGCCAGCTTCGCTCAATTCAAGCCTCAACTCGACCTATTGGGTTCGATAACTTAAAATGTTCGCAGATAACTGGGGATGATCTAAACTATGGGAATGTTACACTTTTCACTTTCTATCGATTCACTAAATGGAATAGAATCGACTTGGCACTGCTCAGGATCAATCAAAAGTGATGAATCATAAAGGACACGCATTCAGATCAAGTAAAACAGCTTCAATTTCATGTTTGAATCACCAGATAAAATATATGCGTTTTAACATCCCCACTTAACTGCGAACAATACATGGATCACCTTATTTTAAAAAAATCTCTCTCCCAGAAGTCTTCCAAATCACGCGCCATTGTATCCAGAAGTTTTTTCAAGACTGCCAAAGGTCAATATGGAGAGGGCGACATTTTTATCGGAGTCTCCATCCCAGCGATCAGGTTGATTGCTAAAAAATATGCGCTTACTCCGATGAGCGAAATCGTTAAGCTGATTCAAAGCTCGATTCATGAGGAGCGCTCTCTTGGGCTGATATTTTTAGTGAATAAATTTAAAATCGCCGATCTGAAGGAGCGTCAAAAGATCCATCGACTGTATCTTAAATACCGAAAACATATTAACAACTGGGACCTCGTCGATGGCTCCGCTCCCGTCCTTCTCGGGCGGCATTGCTTCGAGATTGATTCTCATCAAATAATGGATAGATTATTAAAGTCAAAACGTCATTGGGATAGACGGATGGCCATCGTTGGAACGCTCAGTTTTATTAAATCGGGAGAAACCCGACTAACATTTCTGTATGCACAAAATCTTCTGGATGACAGGGAGGATCTCATGCACAAGGCAACCGGATGGATGTTGAGAGAGGCCGGAAAAAAAGATCCGCAAGGTCTCAGGATATTTATTAAGGAGTTTGGTAAACGCATGCCACGAACGATGTTACGTTATGCCATTGAAAAGTTTTCCCCGGCCGAAAGAAGTCACATTTTAAAGGAAACTAAAAATTAGCAACAAGACCCGTTGTTGAAATGAAATCATAATTTTTAAGCTCATCAGATGCAGGCCGGTTATCGTATTGCCCTTTGTAAGAAACCTTCAACGAAAATGTGGAACTTATAATCGAAGTGAGGGAGATTTCACCATTCACAAGATAGTCCTCACCATTATTAAAATTCGGAACGTACTCAAGCCAAAAACTGTACTTCATATTTTCTGCATACTTGTGTTCAAATTCGTTATATAACCTCCCCTTGTGTTCGAAACTATTATCCAGAGGGTCATACCGGTCTTCAATCGCATATCGATAGACTAGTTCGGTGAAGAATATTTTTCCAGGATCCTTCAGATGAAAATATTTTGCACCCAGATCAGTGTTGTAACGTGCTTTGATTCTAACAAATTCATTTCCTTCAATAATTTCCCCGCCAACCAGTGAAAGTTTTGAAGTCATC
>CAXNNO010000191.1:0-5461 GCA_964203555.1 Bacteriovoracales bacterium | reverse complement strand
CTGACAAAAACGACAGTATCGATTTTTTTACTTACAAATATAGAAAGTGTCGGCTTCGCATAACTGAGGAATGTGATAATAGTCCAGAGAGCTTGATTGCTTTAAGAAAGGAATTTGTTAAGGAGTACGACCACAAAAATTCCTTTCTTAAAGATATTGATAACACAGACATGCTAGATTCTTTCTTAAATCAAGAGTTGAAACCCACAAGGGACGTAAAAGTTGAAAAAAGTTCTGAATTTAGGAAGAGGTTAAGAAAAGGATATGCTCTTATTGATATTGCCGATTCATGGGGCATACCCGCACAAGAGAGTGTTTCTTCCACAAATGTTGTCAAACCACTTCCAAGTGAATCACCCGCAATAGGCGGCATACGTGATAACGGTGCTGTAAACGGAGAGTTTTATAATTATCAGAATACAACTCCATTGGCCGCTCAAGGCCAAAGCTCAGCTTCTAATGGAGATAAAATTGAAAAGATGACAAAAACTGGCCATCAGAATCTCTTGAGTGAATGGGAAAATCAATACGATGATTGGAAGAAGAGTAAGGGTGACACATCAAACCCCAAAGATTCAGCAACTGATGCCGCCCATCGCTCAGAAATTTCAACTCTTAAGGCCCTTCTGGCCCAAGAGCAGAAGCTTTCCCAAGAGCAATATCAATTACTCAATAATGCAATTGCCTCAAAAAAAATGAAGACCATCGCCGAAACGGATTCTGAAATAAAACCTCCCGTCACAAGATCATCCTCAGAAACCTCGGCCTCTACATTTAGTTCCCCCTCAAAAGACTCTCTTCAGGACTCTTCCAGATCTCCTACCAATTTTAAAGAAGCTCAGGCCTCTTCGGTCGGATCGGGTTCAGTTGCTTCGGCTCCGAGAAAATCTTTTTTTAAACCTTCAACCGGGTCAGCTAATGCATCGGCCGATAGTTCTTCGGATTCAGTGACACGAGAACAATCGAAGTTGATTAATCTGAGACAATTTTCTGACGGAAGTATCCAGATAGATTCAGTATCTAAGGAAGGAAGTGGTGGACCCAATGCCATTTCGCTACCTGTCTCAGATGAACAGTATCGTATTCTCCAGGTCAATCCCACTGGACTCAACTTAAATCAACTTGAAAAAAGCATTCCCAAAGATCACATTGATCAGCTTGAAAAAAATGGTGAGATCACAATCTTATTGAGAAACGGTGATCGTCCTCCTTTTGAATTAAAAGTTCAAAAGATGGAAAATAAATTGATCTATAGTCTGAAAGATAAAAATGGAAATAAACAGGTACCCGTTAAACAACGTGTTTATACCCGAAAGGCACTGGAGCTTGAACTTAGGCAGGAGTAAGATTTTTTTTAATTTCTTTTGCGACCCACTGAGGTGCATCCGCTGTGAGGTCGTGTCCAGCGGTTGTGTGTTCAACAAGTGGAACATTCCATCGTCTGGACAGGGCCCTAGAGCACTTTACACTAACCATTCTGTCTTGAGTTGAAGCGATTAGTTGTACAGGTATAATGGGGCTAAATTCACGAGGTCGATAAAAAGCCGCGGCAAAAAGTTGCCTTAAGGTATTATCTAAACTGACAGGTCTCTCTTTCTGAATTGATTCCCACAGATCAAGAGTGGAGTCAAAAATGTCTCTATGATTTGTAACAAGTTTAAGCATATGGGCCTCTTTTTCACGCCCACTAAGAAGAGGAACTATTAAAAGATCCAAAAAGGCCCTTGGCATCAAGCGTTCGTAAAAAGGAGAAACTCCACCTAAACTGGTATTAATAAGGGTCGCCCGGTCGAAGTCTTGAGGATAGTTTTTCATCCATTCAACTCCAATCATTCCTCCGAGGGAAATCGCCACCAGGTGAGAGTCTTCGTTTTGTTTTTTGATGGTGAGATATTCCTGACGGATAAACTCCATCATGCTTTTGATAGTTAAGGGAGAGGACTCTTTAAAATACCGGCCAACACCCGGGATGTCGAAAAGGCTTATTCTCGCATCGGGAAAGTTCTTTTCCAGATGAGCGAGAAAGCTTCCCCAGTGAGCTTGTTCTCTTATTAATCCGCGAATTAAGTAAAAATGTTTTTCCTTTGTCATACTTCCACTTTACACTTTTTAAATGAGTTTACAGGACTATTACGAAGAATCTTACCAAAGCGAACGAGCTCGCCCAATTGCTGATCTCCACCGCGAGGTAACCACCTATTCCAAGGGGCTTTATCAATTTGTGATGGAGTCGAAGCATCGTTTCCTGGAAAATGTTGACTGGAGCGATCTAGTGATTCTGGAGACTGGATCGGGCAGGGGAGGTCTTGGTCTTCTTCTGGCGAGGCTTGGAGCACAGGTCACTCTTGTGGATTTTTCTCCCGCGGGTCTGGATCAGGCAAAAAATATTTTTGCCTCGGAGGGTCTGGAGGTTAGAACTGTGGTCGGCGATGTCACTCATCCTGATCTGAATTTTTCACAAAAATTTGATCTCATTATTGACTCACATCTTCTCCACTGCATTACTGAGGACCCAGACCGATCAAGTTATTACCGCTTGATTGGGGATCATCTTACGTCGAGAGGGATCTTCGTTGCTGAAACCATGGTTCACCGAAAAAAACTTTTTATTCCCGATGGTTTCATGTTCGATGAAAAAAATACATTGTGGCAGATGTTTGATAAATGGAGGCCGGTGCGACGGATATTGGACTCTCTTGATCTGGAAAAAGAGTTGAATCATTCGCAGTTTGATATCATTTATTTTTACTACTACGCTCAATTTGGTCTGGTTCCTCATCGCAGTTTTATGGATCTTCCAGTTGAAATTTTGCCCGCGGCAGTCAGAATGGTTGCGAGGAACAGACAGATCTAGTCACGTATGCGGATATTTTTTTCATCATTTCTATTGATGCCACTCTAAGTCATCAGTCTCACGACCTTATAATATAAGTCTTAAACCAAGGAGCTCAACATGAACGTTGATATCACTTTTCGTCATATGGATCATACTCCAGCATTGGATCAAATCATTCGCGATAAATCTGAAAAGTTTTCCAAGTGGTTGGGGCCAACAACAAATGTCCATTGGACTTGTTGGATGGAGGGCATTGATCACTGCTCAGAAGTCACTATAGATGCCGGCAGCGAAAAGTATTTTGCCAAGGCCCATGCCGATGACCTTTATAAAACTTTTGATCTTATAATTCACAAAATCCAAAATCAACTGAAGTAATACGGAGAAAAGAATGACAAAAATTTGGCAGAAAGCTTACGATCCGGGAGTTCCATTCGACATCAATCCGAGTGAGTATTCCTCGATTAACGAGATGCTTGAGATTGGATTTAAAAAGTTCAAGGACCTTCCCGCTTTTCACAATATGGGAACAACTCTAAGTTATGCAGACATCGAGCTTCAGAGCAGAAAATTTGCGAGCTACCTCCAAAATGAGCTTCATCTTGAAAAGGGAGACAGAGTCGGGCTGATGATGCCGAATATTCTTCAGTATCCAGTCGCCCTTTTTGGAATTCTGAGAGCTGGAATGGTTGCTGTGAACATAAACCCTCTCTATACTCCGAGAGAGCTTGAGCACCAACTTAAAGATGCGGGAGTCAAGGCAATCGTTATTTTTGCCAATTCTGCTCACGTGCTGGAGAAAGTGGTTGCCCATACTCCGGTAAAACATGTCATTGTGACTGAGATTGGAGACTTTCTGAAGTTTCCAAAAAATTACATCGTTAATTTTGTCATAAAAAATGTAAAGAAAATGGTTCCGGCCTTCGCCCTTCCGGGCATGCTTGATTTTAAAACCTGCGTTCAAAAAGGTGATCCCAACAGGTATAAAAAACCAGATGTGAAGTCCGAGGATACTGCCTTTTTACAGTACACCGGCGGAACCACAGGAGTTGCCAAGGGGGCCATCCTTTCTCATCGAAATATTGTCTCCAATATGGTTCAGGCCAGGGCATGGATCAAAGACTTTATCACCGACGGCAAAGAAATTATCATCACTCCTCTGCCTCTTTATCATATTTTCTCACTGACTGCGAATTGCTTTGTCTTTAATTCAGTTGGAGCGTTGAATATTCTGATCACTAATCCCAGAGACATTCCGGGATTTGTCAAAGAGCTTTCTAAATGGAAGTTCACAGCCTTTACGGGTGTGAATACGCTTTTTAATGGTCTCTTAAATAATGATGAATTTAATAAGCTTGATTTCTCTTCCTTAAAACTCACTCTCGGGGGCGGTATGGCCGTTCAGAAAGGGGTGGCCGAAAGATGGAAAAAGTTAACAGGAAAACCTCTTATCGAGGCCTATGGTCTGACGGAAACATCTCCCGCTGCCTGTATAAATCCAATGACCTTAAAAGAGTATAATGGTCTCATCGGTCTTCCGCTCCCTTCCACCGAAGTGGAAATTAAAGACGATGATGGAAAGACTCTTCCCATTGGTGAAATTGGCGAAATTTGCATCAGAGGGCCTCAGGTCATGTCAGGCTATTACAACCGTCCTGATGAAACGGCCAAGGTTATGACGAGTGATGGTTTTTTTAAGACCGGTGATCTTGGTTTCATGACGGACAGTGGTTTTGTTAAGATTGTAGATCGAAAAAAAGATATGATTTTAGTCTCTGGCTTCAACGTTTATCCAAATGAGCTGGAAGATGTGGTTGGTGGACATCCAAAAGTTCTTGAATGTGCGGCAATAGGTATTCCGGACGAAAAGTCCGGCGAAGCTGTCAAAATATTCGTGGTTAAAAAAGATGAATCTCTCAGTCAAGATGAACTTATGAAATTTTGCAGGGAAAATCTGACCTCGTATAAGATTCCCAAATCGATTGAGTTTAGAAAAGAGCTTCCAAAATCAAACGTAGGAAAAATTCTTAGAAAAGATCTCAGATCCGAAGTTGTGTCTCAGGCAAAATCTTAAAATAGGTGCGGGGATTCAACTCCCCGCTTTTTTCAAATTACCGGTCATTTTTTTCCCTCTCTCACGCGTCATAATACTATTTTGAGATACTTTAGACTCTTTAATAATAACCCTTTCATAAAGAGTCTTATGAAAAACAAAAATTTGATTGGCGCTTTCCTTTTTTCTTCTCTACTGACATTGTCTCCGGCCCATTCCAGAGATAAAATAGTCGGTGGTGAAAAAGTTACTGACCCTAACGAAGTCCCTTTTATGGTGAGTTTATCCGGAGCATGCGGGGGAAGTATTATTTCCGATCAATGGGTTTTGACCGCCGCTCATTGCGCTGGCTATTTCAGCGAAGTGAAGGGTGGAATTCTTAATCTTCGCGATCAGGGTTTTAAATTCAAAATCAAGAGAGTCATTAAGCATCCTAAATTCAATCGCTCAACCATGACTAACGATTTTGCTCTGGTTGAGTTGAGTGAAAAAATTGATTTCGAGACGACAAAACTCAAAGCGGTTAAGGTTGCCACTCCTACATTTGAAGAGGATGGACACCAAAGTGCAGG
>CAXNNO010000190.1:0-5462 GCA_964203555.1 Bacteriovoracales bacterium | reverse complement strand
TTCTCTTGATAATATCTATATCACCCGCAATAGAACCGGCAATAACATCTCCATGCCCATTTCCAAATTTAGTAAGACTATGAATCATGATGTCGACAGGAAAGGATGTATGTTGATGTAGGCCGGCAAAAGTCCCATCCATACTTACGAGGACGTTGTGCCTGTGGGCAATGTCAAGAATTCTGGAAATATCGGCAATCTCCAAATTGGGATTACTGGGACTTTCAAAATGAATGAGTTTCGTCCGGTCATTTATAATGGATGATTCTAACCGATCAAGATCAGACAGGCACAGAATGGTATGAGTAATGTTAAGCCGCTTAAGAATGTCCTGAATAAATAATCTGGTTGGTTTATAAAGTTCCCTGAAGGTGATGATGTGATCACCGGCATTAAGAAGACCCAAGAAAGTGCCCGTGACAGCGGAGATACCGGAACTCAGAACAATACAATCTTGCCTTTCCTGCATTTCGGCCAGAGTGAATTCTAATTGCCTCGTTGTTGGATTGGAAATTCGGCCGTAGACAAACTGATCCCAGTAGAAGGCGTGATCTGAGAGAGCAAATTTTGCAGAATGATAAACAGGTTGAATAAGTGGCCGGTTTCCCTCTTGAAGGTCAATTTGAACTGGATGATTTAATTTCGTCTCTTTCGCCCATTCAGAACGCTTGGTGGTCATTTGAGTTTTCCCTTTAAAACGTGGCCTATCAACTTTTATCATTAATTAAAATTGAATGAAAAAGTAATTCTTTAAGAATGTCTTAATCATTTTAGAAAAATCTCACAGACTTTGTAAAACAATTGGTAATTTGAATAATCTTTTTTCAAATTTTAATAAAAAAATCTCTTCAAAAACCAGGTCATGTTACTCTTTTTTAAACGGAAGGAAACAAATATGGCAAAGATATTCAGAACAGTTAATTGTGAGAATTGTGAAAGCCTGAAAAAAAGTGTCTTCTGCAGTTTAAAAAACTCTCCACTGAGTGACGCAAGTTCAAACAAAGTGATGAATTTTTATAAAAAAGGGCAAACTCTTTACTTCCAGGGCAATCCGGCGTTTGGCATTTACTGCATCAATAGCGGCAAGATCAAAGTATCGAAAATGGAAAATGATGGAAAAGAAATTATTCTAAGGATAGCTGGTGCTGGAGATGTTCTGGGTCATCAAAACTTGTATACGAACGAAAATTATACAGCGACAGCAACCGTCATCGAAGATGCGGCAATATGCTTTCTTGATAAAAAATTTGTTCTCAACATCATATCGACAGAACCAAGCATTTCTATCAATATCATTTCGAAGATGAGTGACGAGTTATCTACTTATGAAAGAAGAAATGCGGCGATGTCGCATAAAAATGTTCGGGAGAGACTGGCGGAACTCCTTCTCGCGCTCAAAATTAATTATGGAATTTTTGAACATGGAAGATTTAAATTGGATATCAAACTGACTAGAGAAGAAATGGCCTCAATGGTGGGCACAGCTAATGAAACGATCATACGCTTTATTTCTGAATTTAAAGACGAAGGGATTTTGGAGCAGGAAGGGAAAATTATCTACATCATGAATATTGAAAAACTTATAAAAACTGCAAACATTGCACCATAAAAAAAAAGCCGCTCTTACGAGCGGCTTTTTTTTAGCCTTTAACTGTCCAGCCGAGGGACTTAAGAAACTTATCAATTTCCTGGATTCTCCCGACTAAAACTTTCGTTTCGTTTGCCACTTCTTTTAGTGAGTTCGCAGCTCTTGCCGAATCGTTGGCAACCTCTGAAACGTGAGAGATGTTTTTGTTCACTTCTCCCGTACCTTTAGAAGCCTCACGTGCTGAACGAGAAATTTCATTAATCGCAGCATTTTGTTCTTCAACAGCACCGGCAACACTGACCATAATTTCTTTAAGTTTTTCAATGATGTTAGTGATGCCTTTAATGGAAGTAACTGCTGAAGCCGTTTCTCGCTGAACGGAGCTGATTTTAGAATTGATCTCCTCAGTCGCTCGTGCAGTTTGTTTGGCCAGTTCTTTTACTTCGTGAGCAACAACAGCAAACCCTTTGCCGGCCTCACCCGCACGTGCGGCCTCAATGGTTGCATTTAACGCCAAAAGATTCGTTTGCTGGGCAATAGAAGCAATGACTTTTACAACTTGTCCGATCTCTTCAGACGCTTTGGAAAGTTGATCAATATTTTTGGAGCTATCCAACGTTTGCTGAAAAGCGTCCTGGGCCATTCTCGAACCGTCATTGATACGAGTAGAGATTTCTCTTACTGAATGGGTCATCTCTTCCGTTGCTGCTGCAACGGATTGAACAGAATGAGAGGATTGAATCGAAGCGGAAGCAACGACCTCAGATTGTCTGGACGTTTCCTCAGCTCCGGCAGAAACTGAATTGGAAATCTGAAACAGTTTCTCAGTTGATTCATCCATTCTCGTATACACATCGCCAATATCACTAGCAACCTTGATATTATTGGTCATAATTGACCAAGTCGTCATAGCACCAATGTACTCACCACTGTCATTGATAAGTGCTGAGACGTGAAGATCAAGTTTCTCGGGTCCAAGTGAGATGATAGATTTGTAAGGCAAATTTCTTGGATCTGCCAGAAGCTTTCGCTGATGCGCTGGATTTTTATGAAAAATATCGATCTTCTGACCTACTGCCGCTGAAACTTTTATTGGTAATAAATGTTCGAGCTTCATCAGGGTAGTGGTTGATGATTTATTCATATAAAGTAAATTTAAATCACGATCGACAACCATGACGTTAAAAGGCATCGCCTCTAACATAAGAGTTACTCTGGTGAATTCTTCCTGCCTTTCATTAAGGTCCACTGAAACGGACATATCTTCTCCTTGAATGTTGTAATCTGATTTTCGGTTAATTATCGATAATCTAAATGATAACACAAAGGTAAAAAGATGATAAAAATCAGTTCTTGAAATAAAAAATTTCGGACTAAAAAAATCATTTGATCAGCTATTTTCACAGACTATAAACACCATTCCTGATCTTTTTAATTTCCGACAACTTCACTTTGTTCCTCATGCTCTTTTGCAAGTTCCCTTACTATGTAGCCGATGGCATAGGGTACTGAATACTTCCGATCATCGGTCCTCTCTTTCTCGTGATCAAAGCCAAGTTTGTGGAGCCATTCATGAGTTAAATTTGAAGCAAGTTCGGCCAGTGTATGTTTATTAAAATATTTATTATTCATCCAGACCTTCATGGTGTCGGGACGAGTATAGCCGATAACATTTGATTCAAGATCAGTGTAAAATTCAATTTCAACATCCATCGTATTATTTTTCCACGGATACAGCTCCTCCATTCCACTCAGAATTTTTTTATAAATCTGTCCATTACTAAGACCTTTATTGAGGTAGAATTTTTTCTCGCTAAGGTACTCGTGATTTAAAATCCTGTCTTTAAACTCAGGGGAAGAAAAAATTTTTTTAAGGATAATAATTGAGTTTAAAATTTTCTCTGCTTTCAATCTCGGTAAACTATTGGTGATGATATTAAAATCAAATGTCCTGGCGGTTTCCGGAACGGAAGCACTCGATTCAAAAACCATGAGGACCATAAAAAAATAAGCTATTCGTCTCATTTTGCTCTCCTTCTTTTGGAAAAAGAGAATGGCATATATGATCTGGTAAAGAATTACTCAAGGCCACAAACGGCAATGTGCGAATTTCCTCTTTTTAAACTGAGTAATATGTTTAACCATCCACTGCGGAAAAAACTGGCCTCCCTTTTGCCTCTTAGTTTTCAGTCAATAAAGGTAACCAAAGAAGTTACTAAAATTCACGGAGGATAAGTATGAAAACAGTCAACTTAGCGGTCATCCTTGGCCTGGCGTTAGCCTTCACAGGCTGTACATCGTTAAAGTCCGGTAGTACTCGTCAGCAAACGGCTTCATCAAGAGCATTAGAGCAGCAGCAATTTACCAATGTACAAACAGAGAACAGAGATCAGAAGGCCCTTGAAAAGGCTGCAGGCCTCACAAGCGGTTGGCCGGACAGCTCTATAAGGGCCGCCAAAGAAATAATCTCTAAATATGGTGATCCTTCAGAAACGACCTCTGATTCTCTCATTTGGAGAAATGTTGCCCCATTTAAGAAAATTATTGTCCATAAAGAAGTTTATTCACACCGCTTTCCCCTAATGCATCAGAATGCACTTGAGCACATCGTTGATTACAAGGCCCCCTTGGGTAAAGTTGACGATGTATGGAGATATAATGGTTCAATAGTATTGGATAGAACGAAAGGGGAAATGTCTTCATTTGCAGAAAATGAGGCGATGAATGTTCTTGCCCTGAATCTTTCAAACGAAGTGATGGCGGGAAGAATGGGTGCCGAGGCAGCGAGAATTACTTTTGGAAAAGAAACAATGAACTTTCTCAATGGTAATAAATCGGCCTACACCTCAGTCCTTAATTTTGGAGAACAATTCCAGACGGCAGACCAGGGAGAGACCATCACCACCAAGATTCGATGGATTGGCGATCCTGCTTATCAAAGACGTGCTCCTTCTGCAAGACAGGCCCAGGAAGAGAAAATAAAAAAATAGTAGTCATTTTCTGGGTGGGCATTTTGCCCACCCTATTTTATTTCCATTTCAGTCACCAACATCGTAATGCGCCCTGATGAAACTAATTTACCCATTTGATTCGTTATATTTACATCCCAAATTTGTGTCGTGCGACCAATATGAACTGCTGAAGACTTCGCTGTTAAGACATCACCAGGTCTTGCGATAGTTAAATGATTGGCCGAAACCTGAATGCCAAAAGCATTTTGTTTTTTTGAATCAATATAGAGATGCGAACTAAAACTCCCCATTGTCTCAATTAAAACCAGAGAAACTCCACCATTCATTATATTCCCCGGCCTGAGATGCCTCTGATCCACGACTAACTGACCAGTCATTGAGTCCTCACCCACTTCTAAAATGTCTAATCCCAATGTCTCAGGGAGCTGGCCCTTGATGGAATGATCTTTTAACTCCTGAAGTGTAAAATTATTTCTGTGTTTCATAAGGATCCTTTGTCGTATTTGAAAAAGTAGATTTCAATTAATAATTGATCACAGAAAGAATAAAATGAACATTTTTTTACTGGGAGCTTTCATCATGACTCATACAACTATCGGAGCAGGTTTCGTTTTAAAGTCTGACACTCTTAATCCAACAATGCCCCTTCCTCTCAAGTACGTTTCTGACGGATCAGGGTGCCACGGTAAAAATATATCACCAGAGCTCGAATGGAATGGGGCCCCAAAAGAAACCAAAAGTTTTGCTGTCACAGTCTTTGATCCGGATGCCCCAACCGGCAAAGGATGGTGGCATTGGTTGGTGGTCAACATTCCTCCAGCGACCAAGGCCTTAGAAGAGGGTGCATCGAATAACCACCGACTTCCCAATGGTGCGCTGGAAGGTCGCACAGATTTTGGAAG
>CAXNNO010000189.1:0-5482 GCA_964203555.1 Bacteriovoracales bacterium | reverse complement strand
TTCCACCAAAGATGAATATATTGAACTCTGGAGAATCACGGCGACTCATCTCATGAAAAAGGGTGTTCATAATCTTCTCTATGCATACTCACCTAATCATGTGAAAAAGGACTACCTCGATCGTTACCCAGGAGATGAGTACATTGATATCCTCGGGTTTGATCATTACTACTTTAACCGAATCTATGACATTGCGATCATTGGTCTCAGACCCTTAACAAATTACAAGAAAGATATCGTCTGGTTGTGCGAAGAAGCTGCGAGGAGAAATAAAATTCCTGCCGTAACTGAATTAGGTCTCGAAACTTCTCATTACAAAAACTTTTGGACAAAATACTTCGGGTTACCTCACGAAAAAGAGGGCATGGAACAAATCACTGGATCGGGCAGAAGTCCACGCAAAGGCCCCGCCTACATCATGTTATGGAGAAATGATAAGACCTCTCCAAAGCACTACTTTGGACCAGTTCCCGGCCATAAAAATAACGAGGACTTTAAAAAACTACTTTCGAAGGATATTTACCTGGGTCTTGATTCTTAAGGAAGAATTGATTCCCAAGAGCTCTCAACCACTGGAAAAAGCTGTCTCTTGTGATTATACTTGAGGAGAGTCTTGTCTTGAGGTGATGGTTTTTGGGAGGGTCTATGTTTATTCGTCCGGTGGTGCTGATGGTTTTTCTTGTCAGCTGTTCAACTAATCGTCCCACTCCCTACCAAAAAGAAAAAAAACACGAAGGGTTTAACGACTCAACATTTGATGAACTTCAGGTGGCAACTTTCAGGGGAAACTCCAACACCAAACCTAAAAAGGCCCGCCTCTATGCTCAATTTAGGGCGATTGAACTCTGTATCAGTCAAAATAAACACGCAAATATTGTCGACATCATTGATAAAACCCTGGAGAAATCCGTCCTGAGAAGTTCCGGATTGGGCCCATCATATTCCGTGGGTATGTTTCCCTACTATGGACGTTATTCTAGTTTCGGACTAGGAGCGGGTATGAGTAACACCTCCTACGATAGCTGGACTGACATACTGATCTATCCAAATATAGAAGTTCTTTATAATTGTTCCGAAAAAATCTTCAGACCACTATTGGCGTTCCGGGAACTTTCCGCTGATCAGATGAAGCATCTCGTTCAAGATGTGAAAGGTGCTCTTCAAGTTGAAAAGATAGAAGCTGATTCACCCAATGGAAAAAATATTCAAATAGGCGATATCATTATCAAGGCCAATAACAAACGGATTGAAAGGGTTCATCAACTGAATAAAAAGTTTTCTGATTCCAAGACAGAATTAGTGGTTGATCTCATTCGTGAAGGCAAGCGCATGAAAGAAAAAATTCTTGGCTCCGATATCACTTCTGAAATTGATCAAACAGAGAAAGAAATTATTAAAAGAGTCTGTAAGGATAAGAAGCGCAAAAAGCAAGAGGCACTCAAGAAAAATACCCTCTGTGGCCCCCCTAACTGACCTACTTAATTGGGGGAAGCTATTCGAAACTCCCACCTGTCTCAAGAACTTTTTTTAATGACTTAGATCAATCGTGTTGCAGTCATTGGTGCAAGATGGTTTCCAGAGTGAGCGGGGATGCAAAGAAGCGGGCAAAATTCAGGAGCGTTAAGTCCCTTAAATGAAACTGACTATGGTGTGAGACGTAAAAAAAGAAGTCGTTATAGAGAAAAAAAATTGGTGGACGGTTTCAGATCTAGCACCAATTGAGTAGGGCAGTTACGACTTTTTATCGTGGTCGTCTTCTTTCAGACCTTTCTTAAAATTTTTGATCGACTCACCAATCGCTGCCCCTAGCTGAGGAAGCTTTTTTCCTCCGAAAAATAAAACCACGACCAATAAAACAATGACCAATTCACCCATTCCAATACCCATATCCACCTGCCTTTATGTAAGTATTTTACTCTAAAGCCTCAATAAAGGCGAGAGAGGTCCATTCCGTACTTGCCTGGGACATAGTTGGCCATGCGTACCTTTCTTAGTTCCTCGTATCGTTTCTGGCCATTGGCCATCGATGCGTAAGGGAAAATAGAAATGCCTCCCCGAGGTGTGAAATCTCCCATAACTTCCAAGTACTTGGGTTTCATGAGTTTAAATAAGTCCTTGCAAATTTTCTGGATACAGTCTTCATGAAAATCACCATGATTTCTGAAGCTAAAAAGGTAGATTTTAAGGGACTTGGATTCGACCATTTCTTTATCTGCGATGTAATTGATAAAAATTTTTGCAAAATCAGGCTGCCCAGTTTTTGGGCATAAAGAGGTAAATTCGGTACATATTAAGCTCGTCCAGGCATCATTGTCGGGATTTTTATTGGGAAATTTTTCCAGCACCTCTGGGGCATAGGTTTCGGGGTATGAGGTTTTTGTGTTCCCCAGAAGGGTCACGGTTCCAAGTTCTTTATCTTGTCTACCTTCCGTCTTAGCTTTCTTGGCCATTCGGCCCCCCTCTGAAACTTTTGATTCTAGTCATTTAGCTTCATTTATGACAAAAAGTAGGGACTCTTACAACACAAAGAAGCATATGACTGAAAAAATCAAAGTAGTCCTTGGCCAGTTAGGTTCACCGAAAAGTACAAAGGTTTCCGATGTGCGGAAATATCTGAGGGAATTTTTGGGAGATCCCAGAGTCGTCGATATTAACCCCATCGTTTGGAAGTTAATCCTGAATCTTTTCGTTCTGCCCTTCAGACCGAAACGATCGGCCGAAGCCTATTCCCGGATTTATCAGGAGGATGGTTTTCCCCTTGTGACCAATACGAAGAAAGTGGCCGATGCCTTGAGACCCAAGCTCGATCCAAACCTTGAGCTTAATCATGTTTTTTTGTTGTCCAATCCAAGAGCAGGTGAAGTCCTCGATGCCTGGGAAAAAGAAGATGTCTACACTCGGGCCCAGAAGGTTCTGGTTCTTCCCCAGTTTCCCCAATATTCTGAAAGTACGATTGCCTCTGTTGTCGATGCAGTCGGGGGCGAATTCAAAAAAAGAGTGAATCTCCCCACTTTTACCGTTGTTAACTCCTATCACCGGTCTAAGGCCTTTATTGATCATTCTGTTCGAAAAATTAAAGAATCACTTAATCAGCACCCAGATATGAATGAAATTGTGATTTCGTTCCACGGCATTCCTCTTCGCAGAGTTTTAGAAAAAAAGGATCTCTATCTTCTTCATTGCTTGGAAACCTATGAGCTGATTAAAGAAAAACTTAATCCTTCAATTCCCATCAGTATGACTTTTCAGTCCCGGTTTGGTTCGGAAGTCTGGCTCGGGCCTTATACTGACGAAACGGTCATGAAGAAACTGGAAACGGGCACGAAAAAAATTGGCGTTTATTGTCCAAGTTTCGTGGTTGATTGTCTTGAAACGACTGATGAGATTGGCCATGAACTAGGTCATGAGGTTAAAGAGGCCGGAGGAGAGCTGGTTCATATTCCGTGTGTTAATGCTGATCCGGAATGGATTGATGACTATGCTCACTTTATTAACGTTTATGCCAACGGCTCAGAGACGCAGAGGCTTGAACTTTTTTACAAGATAGATTCAAAAGAAGGATACAAACAAGTGATTAAAGTTCAGGAGCAACATGCTCCGGCCAAGCTACCGGAAGCCTCAAAAAAAATTCTCAAACTTATGTTCCTCACGATGTTTCTTGACCTCGTGGGATTTTCAATCATTTTTCCGATGTTCCCCTCGATTGCAAAATATTATCTTGAAATAGATAGAGATAATTATTTTCTCTCCGGAATGATGAATCTCATTTCAAACATCCAGTCTATTTCTCTGGGAACTGATGGTGCTCCACAAATGAGTACGATCGTCCTTTTTGGAGGACTCTTAGGAGCACTTTACTCACTTCTTCAGTTCTTTGGTGCGCCGTTGTGGGGTGGAATTTCAGATAGAATAGGAAGAAAACCTGTACTCTTGATTTCAGTCTTCGGACTCTTCATCAGCTACGTTATTTGGATTTTTTCCGGTTCCTTTACATTTTTGATTCTTGCCCGACTTGTCGGTGGGTTAATGTCCGGTAACCTTTCCATTGCTTCGGCAGTTGTAAGTGACATCACGGATGAAAAAAATCGTTCTAAGGGTATGGCCGTTATAGGAATCGCCTTTGCTCTTGGGTTTGTCTTCGGTCCGGCCTTAGGTGGACTACTTTCTCTTTATAATCCTCTGGCCAATAATCCAGAACTCGCCCTGTGGGGAATTAACCCGTTCTCGACTCCTGCGGCCCTTGCTGCAATTTTGAGTCTTATTAATTTCATTACAATATGGAAGTTTTTCCCTGAAACTCTAAAACCCGGAGTCAAAGCTCATATTGAACGGAGTGTGAATCCCTTAAAACTTTTAAAACCTCTTCCTTTTCCGGGTGTAAATATCACTAACTTTGCCTACTTCCTTTTTATTACCGCCTTCTCGGGGATGGAATTCACGCTGACTTTTCTTGCAGTTGAAAGACTTGGATACACCTCTATGGATAACGCCTACATGTTTATCTTCATCGGATTCATCCTGGGCATGGTCCAGGGGGGATATGTCCGAAGAAAGGCCCATACAGTGGGGGAGAGGAAGATGAGTTTTCAAGGTCTCATCACCATTATTCCAGGGCTTCTCATTCTCGCTTTTGCTAATGCGGGATGGATGCTTTATGCGGGTCTCTTTTTCCTAGCCGTTGGATCAGCGATGACAATCCCTTGCCTGACCTCTCTGGTTTCGTTCTACACTCCGGCCCATATACAGGGTCAGAGTCTCGGAATCTTCAGATCCTTGGGTGCCCTGGGACGAGTGGTAGGCCCGATTTATGCCGCTCTGGTGTATTGGAAGTACGGCTCGGTGAATGCCTACATCATTGGTGCCATCTTGATCATTTTTCCGGCGATGTTGGTTAAGTTGCTTCCGGCACCGGAACTCAAGTCTGACACTTAATTTCAATCTAATCGACTGTGGGCTTCATCTTGTGGTCCACAGCATAAATAACTGATTCCTTAAAAAGAGACCAAAATTTATCAGTTTCCTGGGGATTTGAGTTTGGTAGTTCCAGAGTGTAGGTGGGAATATGATTTTCTTTTCCGGCCCAGTTTCCAAGGCTTCCAGGAAAAATCGGGTAGTTTGAAACTTTGTAGCCCGAAGATTTTTCAGACATTTGCTCCAAAAGATCGACCGCTGATTTGCCGGCCTCGGCCTTGAGTGAAGGTCCATCATAATCAAGAATTGTGAGTGGAGCATGAACAGTAATCACTTTATTGGGCCTGTAGCGTTTAATGAGATTCATCTGAAAGATGGTTTCTTGTTCTGAGCCGGCCCTTAATCCTGGAAATTTTCTTTTATCTTTTCTATAAACAACTTTCCATTTTTTATGAGCATCTGAATTCCAGTCAGACGTGGGAAAGTTTCTATTTACGTCGACACCAATCGCATTTGTTCGGGTAGGTTTTTTTATGAAAAAAGAATCCGGAGTCACAAGGGGAGCTATAAC
>CAXNNO010000188.1:0-5485 GCA_964203555.1 Bacteriovoracales bacterium | reverse complement strand
GATACGTCAGGTGATAGTGAGACCGCGGGGTGATGCAGCTCCCGCCCCTCAGGACGAACTGATTGACCATAAATTTTTCATTATATTCGGCCAGGCCTCTTTGGTATTTCTCATACCTTGGATAAGGCAGATACGCACTCTGAGTCCACTCCCAAAGTGTCCCATGTATTTGAGAAAATGATTGGTGATCATCGATGGGAGGAGTTGGTTCATATAAAGAATCCTCGAGGAAAGTGCCTTCATTTTTTTCGGGCCTCGCGGCTGTCTCCCACTCAAACTCAGTTGGAAGTCTTGCTCCTTTCCATTTGGCAAACGCCTTTGCTTCATAAAAACTAACATGACATACGGGGGCCGCCGGATCGAGAGGGATCATTCCCGCGAGAGAAAAAACCCACCATTGACCCCCATTTTTTTCCCAATAAAGCGGGGCGCTCCAACCTTCTTTAACTTTAAGATCCCAGCCATCGGAGAGCCAAAGGAGAGGATTATCATAACCTCCTTCGTCAATGAAACTCATGTACTCATCGTTTGTAACAAGATGAGATGAAATCATGCAGGATTCTATCCATTGGTTATGGAGATCTCGTTCATTGTCGAAAGCAAATTGGGTCGATTTTTTAGACACACCAATTTCAGTCAAACCAGAAGGCAAGTTGTGCCAAACAGTTTCTGAGGCATGATAGGGAGTGTGCGATTGATCACTAATGTATTTTGGTCGCAAAGGGTTTTCGTAGAAATTTCTTTTTATGTCCATTAAAAGCAATTCCTGGTGCTGCTGTTCGTGATGAATACCAAGTTCAAAGGTTTCAAAAATGTCCTCAAATTCTTTTTCTTTTAAACGATGCAGGGTCTCCACAACTCTTTTAGTGATGGCATGACGATAGTCCATTATATCGTGGATGGAGGGTCTCGAGAGAATGCCTCTTTTTTCTTTCCGTAAGAAAACTCCGGACTCTTTATAATAAGAATTAAAAAGAAAACTATACTCATCCTTATAGGGCGCATAGCTTCTGTTGAGTCGCTTCAGGATGAAATTTTCAAAAAACCAGGTGGTGTGTGCGAGATTCCATTTCGGAGGGCTTGTTTCAGTTGTGGCCGATAAAACAAAATCCTCCTCGGCCAGGGGACTACACAAATCTTCTGTCGTCCTTCTGACTGACTCAAACCAGTTGAGAATAGCATCTATTCGAGAATAATACCCTGTGACATAACCCATTTGAAGACCCGCCAATCAAGGATGATTTTCTCGTTTAGAAAGATAGGCCGAGACCATAAAGACTGTTCCCAAAAGAAGGTGAACAACATGGTCTGAAGTTCCGAGCTCCAGAGCATTTGGAATGATTCTCAAGAGGTTCCTATCCGCCTCCATGTTCCCCACCCCGGGGTAGCCGACCTTTCCAAACATAAAACCCGCAATCCCCAGAAACAAAAACAACGAACCAAAACTAATACTGAATATTCGTGCCTTGCCGGAAACATCCGAAAGACCGCTCCATAAGGCAAGTCCACCTGCTGTGATATGCACAACATTGTGAAGAAGACTTAAATGCATACCAAGAAGTCCGGGCGTGATGACGCCTCCGAATCCTGCCACTAATAAAAAGATTCCAAGGTAGATACATGTTTTCTGTGCCACACTACGATTTGCGGCCGAAAGGCGAGAGTGCCTGTCAATTGTCGTCGCCATACGAAGCTCCCGGTTTTTAAGTCTCTTTAATAAAAATCAACTCACCCACTCACGTAGCAAGTGTCAGGCCAATTGATGCCATAAATAAAGTGATGAATAGGACGAATGGTCATGTGGATTTTTTTACCATCGGTGGTGTTTTGCCCCTTTAAAACGCTCCTTATTGATCGGGTTTAAAAATATTTGGAAGTGAAGAAATGTATGAGAAAGTCTTTTTCCATCAAAGGAGGTCAATATGCGTGGTCAAAGAATTGTCATCGCTGTTCCACTGGAAGAGTCTTTATTAAATCCACTTTACGAATGGGGGAAAAACTTTGATTTCACTCATGTAGAATCAATCCATTTTCTCCACATTGTTAAAATTAATATCACTCCGCTTGAATTTGGACTTATCGAATCACCGGATGAATCAACTTTTCTTGAGATGGCGCCAACAATAAAAAGATTTCTCCAAGAGGAAGCAGAAAAAATTATTCCTAAAAGCTATCAGGGAGAAATTGATTTTCAAGTCACAAAGGACTTTCATTCCGAAGAGGCGGTGATTGATGTCCTCAAGAAAAAGCACGCCACTTTAATTGTTGTGGCGACTCGGGGTAAGCATGGATTCGACGGGCTTTTTCATAGCTCTTTTACTGACTACATGGTGAAATTCGCCCCTTGTGACGTATTTGTCGTTCGCCCGGCAAAGGATTTGAAGAAATGGGCCTAATAGTAGGTATCGACAAATTTAAATTTTAATGCGCTACACGTCATCATCGACAAACGAACCCTTTTTCATCAGAATATTAGGACCTTTAAAAAAACTCGTTGTGTGGAGAATTCTATGCCCAAAATAAAAGTCCAAAACCCAGTTGTCGAACTTGATGGTGACGAAATGACCCGGATCATCTGGTCATTTATTAAAGACAAATTTATCACCCCTTACCTTGATGTTGACATCAAGTACTACGACCTTGGTATGGAAAATCGGGATAAAACTGATGATAAGGTCACCATAGAAGCAGCTGAGGCGATCAAGAAATATAATGTCGGGATCAAGTGTGCAACGATCACTCCTGATGAAAAGCGTGTTGAAGAATTTAAGTTAAAGCAAATGTGGAAATCTCCGAACGGTACAATCCGAAACATTTTGGACGGGACTGTTTTCCGCGAACCCATCATTATAAAAAACATTCCTCGTCTTGTTCCCGGCTGGACTCAACCAATCGTGATCGGCCGCCACGCATTTGGTGATCAGTATCGCGCAACTGACACTGTGATTAAAGGCAAGGGCACTCTCAAAATGACATTCACCAGTGAGGATGGAAAGACTCAGGAGTGGGAAGTCTATAACTTCAAGGGTGATGGTGTTGCCCTTGCCATGTATAATACTGATGAATCAATTCGTGGTTTTGCTGAGTCATGTTTTAACATGGCATTAGTCAAAGGCTGGCCTCTTTATCTTTCTACTAAAAACACCATTCTTAAAAGATATGATGGTCGATTCAAAGATATTTTTGCTGAAGTTTATGAAAAAGATTACAAAAAGAAATTTGAAGCCAAAGGCATCATTTATGAACATCGTCTTATAGATGACATGGTTGCCTCCTGCATGAAGTGGTCTGGTGGATTTGTCTGGGCCTGTAAAAATTATGACGGAGACGTCCAATCAGATACAGTTGCTCAAGGATTTGGATCATTAGGTCTTATGACATCGGTTCTTCTGACTCCGGATGGAAAGACTCTGGAGGCAGAAGCGGCTCACGGAACGGTGACCCGTCACTTCAGAATGCATCAACAAGGTAAACCAACGTCTACCAACCCTATTGCGTCCATTTTTGCATGGACAAGAGGGCTTGGTCATCGCGGGAAACTGGATGGGAATAAAGAGCTGATTAAATTCTGTGAAACTTTAGAAGATGTGTGTATTAAAACCGTAGAAGAAGGCAAGATGACAAAAGATCTCGCCGCTTGTATTTACGGCGATAAGGTCACTTCGGACAAGTACCTAACGACAGAACAGTTTCTAGAGGCGATTAATTCGAATCTTCAAAAAAGATTAGTTCAATAGAAAATTAAGGGCCCACGAAAAAAGGGCCCTTACTTTTTTTAAGTTATTTTTATGAGTCTTCTGATTTCTTTGTTGTCCGGAAATCTTAAATGCAAAAGAACCAGTTTTTCCCTGCCCCTGCCTGATGAGGTCTTCATCTTTTCAATCGTAAAACCTTTCTCCTCACGCATTTTATAAACGAGCTGTTTAAGCTGGGACTCTGAACCATCAAAATACAAAGCATGAATTTTATTTGTTAAATATTGAAATAAAATCTGACCATCCCCCAAACCAAGCGGAATCAGAGAGGTTCCGGCCCTTGGATTAATGACTCTAAGAGTAGGACGCTTGATAACAGAATAGCGGTCGAGTAGCTTTAACCATCTCATGAACTTATCCCTCTGAACTTTATACAGCCTTAATAGGCCATGCTTGGGTTTTTTACCAGAGTGTGTGTAATATTAACTTATATGCCAAGCTACCTAAATAAAGTCCGTGAACTTGAAACGATCGCCGCCATTGACCTGGGCTCTAATGCTCTGAGGGCCGTGATTGCCAGAAAAGATGGAGACGTCCTTGAAATCATCAAGAGTTTCAGGGAACCGCTTCGATTGGGTGAGGACGTTTTTAGTAAGGGATTTATCTCTGAAGAAAAAATGGTGAAAACGGAAGAAGCCTTTATTAAACTTTTTCATATTTTCACAGAATATAACGTGACCGACATCAAGGCGATTGCCACGTCGGCCATGCGGGATTCAAGAAATGGCAGTGTACTTACCGACAGGATAGCTCATTCAACCGGAATAGAGATTCAGACGATAGAGGGAAATGAAGAGGCCGAGGTGATCTTTACGGCGGTCAAAAGTCAGATCAATCTCAAAAAAAGAAACGCTCTTTTAATGGATATTGGTGGAGGCAGCACAGAACTCGTCTTAGTGAGAAATGACAACATTATCGCGGTAGAGAGTTTTAACGTCGGTACAGTTCGGCTTATGAAGCTTGAGCAGGACTCGTTAGAGAAGGAAATTGTCTTTCAAATGAACAAGATGATTTCTTTCATTAAAAAAAATATTCCCATTAAGGATCTTGATCTCTTCATCGGCACCGGTGGAAACTTGAGAAGGATCGGGAAGATCAGAAAAAAAATTTTAGGCAAGTCTTCTTCTGAGGTGGCACTTTTTGAGGAAATAAATCACATGGAAGAAGCGATACTCTCCATGAGCTATGTTGAACGCATCAGAAAGCTTGAGCTTGATCAGAACCGTGCCGACGTGATTTTGCCGGCCATTATGCTCACACATCATTTAATGGAAAAACTCAACATTTCGAGGATTCATCTTCCAAAAGTTGGACTGAAAGAGGGAATTATTTTATCCATGCTCTCAGGTCCTCCTAAAATGCTTATTTTAAGAGATTAATAACCTTAGGCTGAAGCAGAAGCTCCATTTTAAATCCCTTCCACATTCCTCCCTCGAGAACACAAATCCCGCCTTTTTTGATGGTCATAAAATCGTGCTCTGGATGGAGGGATAAAAGTGCAGCGATGACTTTCGAAAGATGAGGATCATGGCCGACGAAGGCGTACTGACCATCGCTGGGAAGAAAGGAGATGTATTCCACTAAATGTCTTGGATCATCAAGGATATCAAGATCGGCCATCACTTCCAGATCTGCATCCTGATAATAAGACCAGAAAAGCTCGGCCGTCTGTATCGCCCGTGCTAAAGGAGAGGAAAAAACAACATCTATGGATGATTGTATCTTCTTAT
>CAXNNO010000187.1:0-5508 GCA_964203555.1 Bacteriovoracales bacterium | reverse complement strand
TGGAGAAACTTTTTCAACCCCTCCTTTCATCATGCGTTTATGAACTTCGAGAAGTGTTTTCTTATTGATCTCGGGTTTTTCGGTTAAGAGATAATTTCTTGCATCCTTAAAATTATTGAAGGTGTTTTTCTGGTAGGTCTGGGCCAGCGTGGATTTTGTGAGTTGTTTATGACCACTTAAAATTTGACCGAGCTCATCTACGGAATGAGAATAATCGATGAAGTAAACGGCATCAAGATGATTGACGATGGCCTCTGAGTTTGAATCCGTATTGTTAAAATAACCTTTAAAATAGTTGATGACAGTCGCATCTTCCGGATTTTTTGCCTTAACGAGGTTAATTAATTGCTGACGTTTTTCGGGATATTTTTTGTCGAGAATGTCTTCGGCAAAGCCACTAAAGAGGGTCTCGCCCGGTTCGATGAGTTTTCTAACCGGTGGACGCCCGGCCAGGCCCGCGCGAATGAGAATATCAGCTTCTTCTTTTGTATAACCCCCGTCAGTGAGGATCCTGAACTTTTCTCGAAGCTCACTCCAGCTGTATTCAAAAATCCCATTATCCGGTCCGGCCAGGTGGGCCTTATCGAGGGCCGATGCCAGTTTTTCTTTCTCTGCAATGGAGGCAGGATTTCTCTTTAATAGCTTCATGGCCTCGGTAAAACGCTTTTTTGTATCGAGTCTGGAGTTATCAATGATCTCCTGAAAAGTGGGGGCATTATCTTTCACGACTAGTGCTCGGGCCTCTCCCTGAACAATATGGGCCTGGAACTTCTTTAAGACCTCAGCTTTAAGTGGCCCGTCGGGCATTAACTCAATCTGGCGCAGGAATTCTTTTTCTGCAGAAAGAATTTTTTCGGAGGACAGCTTCTTAGAAAGTTCTCCATATTGAAGTTCTGGATAAAGATTTTTTATAAGTTCAGGCAGTTCAACATCTCCTTGCCTCAGGGCCTCTTTTAAGAGCCTGTCCCGCTTGGGAGTGATCCTCGTCAGAAGTTCCATTTCAAGTTTTGCGAGATCCTCTGGAATCGTTTTTTTGATTTTTGACTCTTCAATTTTACCCAAAAGAAGGTTCAGCTCTTTATCTTCACTGACGAGTTTTGTGGCAATGGCACTTTTGACCGCAAGCCTTGGCGACCCCAGTTTAAAGGCCTTATCAAAACTTCGTTCACCTAATTTAAAGGCAAAGGCCGTCATTGGATTTTCAATTGGGTAGATTAGGACCTTCCCTGAAGTCTTCAATGTGGCGCCAGAGAAGGTAAGAACCTTGCCCGCACTCGTTTCAGCGATAAAGAGGGCGCTCTTATCGGTGATGTTTCTCAGGATATCAAACGATGCTTTTAAAATCTTTCTCGAGGGGGACATGAGGTAGTAACCGATGATCTTTAAAGAAGCCTCTGCCGCTTTTTTACCGACCCTCATGCCATCGGAAATTTTTAAAATATCATCAACTCTTCTTGAGGCATCCAAGCTGATTTTGGCGACTTTGGAATTTTTAACTGCTTGAATGGTCTCGGCAGAGACCCTGAACATTTTGGCAATTTTAACACCGCCACTCGCCCCATATTTGGCGGCGGTGATTAATCCCCCTGTTAGAAAAGAGGGAACGACCTCGGCAACGATCGCCCCGCTTATTGAACACAGACCATTCATCATGGCCTTGCAGGAGACGCAATCAAAACTTTCTGTCGCTTTTTCACATTTACTAAAATGGGGAAGACCCGACCACTTCTGGCAAAAGATGTCCGTTTTGAGCCACTCTTTAATTGATCCCATAAAACCGGCCCAGACTTTTTTCATGGTGCCGGGAAAGTCTTTTATCAGCATGTCGAAAATGCCCGGATCCTCCGAGGCCTGGGCCAAGGCCAGTTGAGAAGTCGAGGAGTGATCCTCCGCTCCCGAGACCCAGTTCCAGAATTCAGATAATTTCTGGCGAGTTTTTCCTCCGGCCAGACACAACAGGTCCCAGGAGCCCTTAAAAAAATTGACTGCTGAATTTAGAAAACCTGTTGCCAGTTGAGTGACGCAATTATCATCACCTAAATGGCAGTTTTTTGGTTTGATATCCTGGGGAATCATTTTCTCGGCAAGATAGCCACCGATGCCCGTAATCGATGCGGCGAGGGCGCAGTTGAGATCATCCGGGCACTGACTGCGAATCTCCTGTTTTTTTGGTTCTGTGCAGGATAGCTTTGGTTCCACCTTAGAGAGGGCATTGATTTGTGATGTGAGGTCGTCGTTTTGATGGGGCATTTTACATTCCCCGCTCTCACAACCCAGTTCTCCCTGGAGTTTAATTTCTTTTTTTTCAATTTCTTCTTCTAAATAATTAATTTCAGTGATGAGTTTCCAGCATGACTCCGAAACGCCCTTATCTTCATAATATTTTTTCAATTCACTGGTCTTGAAACCCTCTTTGGGAAGGCAGTCTTTTTGATAGATTTCTCCCAATTCTTCAAGATGATCAATTAATTTTTGAACGCATTCACCATTCTCGCAGGCAGCTGTATCCGTGGCATGAGCACTCGTCATTGGCCAAGGACTAATAAGGGATGAAAGCAGCATCAGAAAGGAGAGTTTAAGAGTTAATAGTTTTTTCATCTTACACTCCTGCGCAATCTAGATTTGTCAGTAAATCTGAGAAGTCTTTTTCATGGCGATTATTTTGATTGAGCCTGAGAGATTTAGAGAAAATGATTTTTCCACGGCACTCAATATAAAAGGACCTTTCTCGGTAGGCCTTTCCCTTAAAGTCATAGTTAAAACCAATTCCATGAATTTTATGTCCGTGCTTATTAACTGTGACTTCATAGGGCCGAAAGCCTGTTGGGGTGGCGCCAATTTGATCGGCCCATTTTTTTCGGGCCGTCTGATATTTACTTTGGGTAGAGGAAAGAGATTTGATGTCTATTTCCAGATTCGCACCGGTGTCAGTAAAAGAAATATTTGAGCGCTGACCGTTGAGTTCAGGAGAAAAATAAACAAATGGCATGCCGAAGAGATCTTTTCCTAACGTCCAGCCGGTTTTTTCCTCGATAAAAATAGAGCGAGTCTTTTTTTTAAGCTCTATGGTTTTAGCATGTGAACTCAAACTCAAAAGTGTTAGAATGAGGGAAGAAATGAAATATTGATTCATGGGTAATAGACTCCTGTGAAAGACTTTTCGGACATTTACATGCAAGTATTAGTTAAAAACCCCCATGGCCCCCAGATCAAGCTGGCAGATGTTGTTCCCAGTTTCTGGGATACTGATTGCGTGTACCCCGATGATCATTTTTCTTTTGCGGCATTAATGGATCAGACTGATCTTGTCGGCCTGTCTCCTTACTTTTTTCTTGATGCCAGGATTGCTTTTATGCTCTCAGAGCTCACCAGAGCGACCGTTTACGCCCGAGGCCTGGGATCTCTGGGGGCAGTGGCGGCCTTTTCAAAGGCCGGGTCCGGAGATCATTCTGAAAATGTGAACAAAACACAAACTTTCATTCAAGAATATCTGCCGCTGGATCCCATAATCAAAATAAATTCCTTCGATCAGATCATTTGTTTTGGTGAAGAAGAAATTGATAAGGAGTTATGGAAGAGACTAAACACGGGTGGTACCTATCTTTTGGGATCTTTAACCGGACCGATGAAATTGAAGACATTTGATTTTGAAGCCGTGGGAAAGATGTGGCCCATGGGAGGACCTACTGAGTTTGGCTGGGAATTTGATGATGATTCCATTGGGCCTGGACATTTTTATTTTACCAAGCTCAAAAAATTAAGCTCTAAAGAGTTAAAATAAGACCAAGATTGACCAATTTTTGAAATTGATTTTTTTGACTGGGATGTAGAAAGTCTGTATCCATCTTTGGACCATCCTCGAGGTGTTGCAAGATGCCCAGATCGTTATCTGGTAGTTCCATTCTGTGAATGACATCGTGGGTGTCTTTGAAGATACACAGGACATTCAGACGTTCATGGACTTCAATTGTTCCCTTGAGAGAATCATCCATCATTTTTTTTATATCAAATTCCAGGCTTAAAAATAAAGCGGTTGGATTGAGATAGATTCCATTTTTGTAAGGAAAGGGCTCGATACTTGTTTTGACATCCAACATCGCCAATTCATAGTAGGCCAGCTCAAAGAGATAAGGCGGACAATCTCCATCCAGGGCCTTTTGCTGAAGATACTCGGGAAAAGATATATCAATGTACTCAGATTCATATTCCTGAGTGACGGCCACCCAATCAAGATCTGAAAAGAGGGTGAGGGCCGGAAACATTTGTTCTAATGCGTTCATGCCATCACCCTCATTTTTTAATTACTTTTTCTTTTCAACTTTTTTAGTCTCATCCTTGTGGTCCGGATGGTGTGCCTTGTGGTCATGGCTGCGATGATGACCATCATCATGAGCATGATCAACTTTATCAGCATCTACGTGGGAGTGTTCTTTATCATGGCCCATTTTTTTCTTATGTTCCTCATGATGTTCAGCAAAAGCGTTGGATAGGCCCAAAGTTAAGACTGCAATTAAAATCACAAATTTCATTTTTTCTCCCTGTTATTGGTCATTTGACTTTTCGGCATAATGACGATGATATATTAGAGTTTATGACAATTTATCCTTTAGAAAAATACATTGAATTAGAAAATAATCCGTATCTTCTTGGTCGGATTACGATCAATCAGGTTAAAGATGAATTTATTGCAGAAGTTGATATAATCCATCGGGAATCCCATAAGATTTTTAAGCATGTTGAAATTATCTATCGGCAATACAGTGCTGAAGAGGCGCTGATTACGGGTGTTCAAAGACTCAGGGCGTTTTTGGAATCGCTTGAGAAGAAGGCATCTTCATCTCAAACGGCGGATGCAACTGATAAGTCCAATTTACATTGAGGAGCGACTCATGAGTGTTTTTAAAATTCAAGAAATGAGCTGTGCTCATTGTGAGCGGGCGATTAAGGAAGAGTTATCCAGAGGGAACTCTTTGGTTAAAGTAGAAGTGAACTTAAAAGACAAGACCGTGGCGGTGGATAATCTCTCAGATGACAGAGTCATCTTCCTTTTGAAAGAAATTGGCTACAATCCTGAAATCGTGAAATAATTAATCTCCATCAAGTTATGAGGATTATGTGTGCTGCAATTAGAATTACTTCCAAAGACGGAATTTAAATCTCTTTTTGATTTTAAACGCCTGGAGTTTTCTCAACTGACGGTTAGTGAACGTAAACTTCTGACAAATCAATTTGCTTTTTTTGAAACTCCCAAGGCCAATGATGTTATTCGACGTCAACACTCAGACCACATCGACAAGATCCTTGGATATCGATTGAAGTATGTTGAAGAGATGTTGGTGGCAGAGGCGAGATCCTTTGAGCCTGAGGGGCCACAGACCTGGGTGGGACTTAATCTTCAAACATTGCAAACCCCTTATTCAGAATGTCTTCGTATTCTTCAAATTCTGAAAATTCGACCTTATCAGTACATCATAGATCTCGGTGCCGCTTACGGGAGAATGGGGGGGT
>CAXNNO010000186.1:0-5526 GCA_964203555.1 Bacteriovoracales bacterium | reverse complement strand
GAATTCAGCGGGGAGTTGTCTTTAATAACAAGCAAATTGCTCACATTCCTGCGGATGGAAAAATCAAGGTTTTCAAGGTCACTTCACTCCAGATTTTTGAAGGTCTTGGAATGTCGAATGTTGAATCTGCTGAAGCAGGTGAAATTGTCATTATCTCGGGTCTAGAAAACGGGGATATCGGTGATACTTTGGCCTCAGTTGAAAGACCTGAAGTTTTACCTAGGATTGAGGTCGAGCCACCTACTGTGTCGGTTCAGGTTTCGGTTTCAACTTCTCCGATGTCAGGTCGCGAGGGAGAGTATTTGACTTCAAGAAAGCTTGAAGAGTTTCTTCTTGATGCCATTCGAAAAAATGTTTCCTTAAAATATGAATCTACCAGTGATCCAAAGGTTTTCATTCTGAAGGCGCGTGGAGAACTTCAAGTTGCGGTCGTGTTCGAAGAGATTCGTCGCGCAGGATTTGAGCTTATGATTGCTCGCCCTCAGGTTATTACCAAGGAAATAGATGGCCAGTTAATGGAGCCTTTTGAGCGTCTCGTGCTGGACGTTCCAAACGAATCAACAGGTGCAATCACTGAGAAAATGGCCGTGCGAAAAGGCCGTCTCGAAGCAATGCAGCCTTTTGGAGAGGGAAGAACTCGTATGGAATTCCATGTTCCATCTCGTGGGCTTATTGGATATCGTTCAACGTTTCTGACTGATACAAAAGGTCAGGGGCTTATGTCTTCTTACTTCGTTGGCTATGAGCCACATGTTGGTAAGATGCTTGCTCGACAAAACGGAGCGTTGATCTCGGATCGTGCTGGTAAAATAACTCCTTATGCTCTTTTTAATCTTTTAGCGTCCGGTAGGCAGTTTGTTCTTCCAACAGAACAAAGCTACGAGGGTCAGGTAGTGGGTGAGCATACTCGTCCAAATGATTTGAACCTCAATGTTTGCCGAGAAAAACATCTTACTTCAGTCAGAACAGCGGGCAAGGATGAAAACATTATTCTTCCGCCAATACCATCTAGGACTCTTGATTGGGCCCTTGACTGGATTGATGATGATGAGTGGGTTGAAGTCACTCCAAAAAGCATTCGTATTCGTAAAAAAGAACTTAATCAAAATTTGAGAAAAGTTACTCGTTAACTTCTCTGAAAGGGTCGCCGATGGCGGCCCTTTCTTTTTGTAGCAATTCAGGCATTTACCAGTATAGATAATTGGAATAACAATAATTAAAGAAAACTTCCCCCGAAACCGATAGTTAAACGTGGGGGGATTATGAAAAACATTATCTATCTGTCAGTCTTAGTGTCTTATTCAGCTTGGCCAAACTCGATAAAAGAATTTAATCAGGCGCTTAATCAGGATTTAAAAACTGAGATAAGAAAGGATGAAGATAAATTTAAAAAGAATTTCTCCCGGACACCGGCCTCTGTTCCGGATACTGAAAAATCAAAATTAGAAGAACCAACCAAAATTGATAAGAACGTAAGGCAGATCGGCCCAAATGAATGGTAGTGGTGAATTCGGGCGGGATAATGGGCCGCCCGAAGTTTTGAGTATAACTTAGAAATTAATCGCGACTGATAAACTTAGAAAAGAAATCAACAGGAATAGGGAAAAAAGTTGTTGAACTATTATTGGATCCGGCTATTTCTCTCATGGTCTCGAGATATCTCAATGTAATTGCATCTTTTTGTTCGCCCAAGACTTTTGCGGCCTCTGATAGTTTTTGTGCCGCTGCTAACTCACCCTCTGCAGAAATGATTTTAGCTCTTTTTTCTCGTTCGGCTTCGGCCTGTTTGGCCATCGCTCGCTGCATTTCTATAGGAAGATCGATTGCTTTAACTTCAACATTTGTGACTTTTATTCCCCAAGGTTCAGTGAGTTCATCCAGGATACCTTGAAGCTTAGAATTAATGGCATCTCTTTGAGCAAGAATTTCATCCAGTTCATATTGACCTATTACTGAACGAAGAGTTGTTTGGGCAATTTGCGCTGATGCATGGTAATAGTTTTCAACTGAAATGATCGCACGTTCCGGATTACTAACTTTAAAATAAACAACTCCGTTCACTTTGAGAGTTACGTTATCTTTGGAAATAATATCCTGGGATGGGATATCCATCGTAACGAGCCTTAAATCGACTTTTGTCATTTTTTCAATACCAGGAATGAGGATGATAAGACCCGGGCCCCGAATTCCGGAGAATTTTCCAAGTCTCAGGATCACTCCTCTTTCGTATTCATTGAGAATTTTAAAAGTACTGAAGAGTATGACCCCTGCAAAAATGAGTAAGGGCAAGAACGTAATAGACATAGTTTCTCCTTATATCTTGGATTCGTTTTTTTGTATTCTTATGGTCAGGTTTTTTGGGTCGACTGAAGAGACGTATACAATCTCATTTATATGGAATTCCTGCTCTGAAAAAGCATGCCATATTTCTCCCCTTACTTTGATCTGATACTCATGCGGATCAATTTTGGTTAAGACTTCGCCTTTTGCACCAACAGGAAGAAAAAAATCATCTGTTTTTTTAAACTTTTTCTTATCTTGGTAAAGATACCACACAATCAACCCAAGTGAGATTGTCACGCCGGCCAGAGAGGAAAAGATGACAGAAGATTCCACTGAGATAAATCCTGAATCTCCATGAAAAAGGAAAAGGGATCCCATGGTGAAAGAAATGAGTCCCGCAATGGCCAGAATCCCATAGCTCACCACATAGATTTCCAATATCAGAAGAAAAATTCCTGCGATAATTAATCCCATAGAACCCCAGTCCAGGGGGAGGACTTGAAAAGAGATGCCCGAAAGGATTAAAAAACATAATCCAACCGAGCCTGAAACATAACCACCTGGTGCTTGAAATTCAAAGTATATAAGTGCGATTCCAATTAAAAACAGAATGTAGGCAGTGGATGGATTGGCGATAACCTCGAGGATCCTTTGGCCGAGAGAAGGGCCATAGTCTTTAAAGACTGGATCGGAGAGAATTAAAGTCGTACTCTCACCTTCGATATTAATTTTTTTGGAATTTAAAAAAGAAATCATTTCCTTTTGTTCAGAAATAACTCCATCAATGATTTTCAGCCTCAGTGCTTCTTCAGTCGTGTAAGAATCTGCGCTGTTGATCATTTTCTCAAAAGGAGCAGCAGGCCTGTTTCTTGAGTTACTAAGAGATCTGACCAGCGCCGTTAGGTCGTTTAATGCTTTTCTTCTCCCATCACTTTCAGAAATGTCCTGTCCTAATCCAACAGGCGTTGCCGCCCCAATATTTGTACCTGGGGACATGAAAATGAAGTGAGCTGCAGAAGCGATGATCGCTCCGGCACTGGATGCTGATGCTCCCTCTGGAGTGATCCATATAATGAAAGGACGTTTCATTCGGCCTACCATCGTTATGATATCTTTTGTCGTATTGACGAGTCCGCCAGGAGTATTTAATTTCACAACGATCAATGAGGAATCGGGTAAAGTCTCAAAATTTTGTTTGAGATAATCATAGGTGGCCGGAGTAATGGCAGAGTTTACAGAGAGGAGACTCATTTCTTTAATGTGCAGAGTTGAGGCCTGGACCTGATCTTTAAAAGGGAAAACCATCAAGACAAAAGCTAAAAGATGCATTATCATTTTTGTCGTCATAATACATTGAAGGTTACTCAAAACTCAGGTCTACGACAAGCAAAAGGATTTTCTTTGGCAACGCAAAAACTAAACTTCTTTATAGCAACTTTATTAAATCCTCAAAATGACCAGAGATGTGATTATTATGCTCACGGCCTTCTCGTGACAGAAGGCAGAGGTGCTGCTTCAAGGATTAAAGATATTCTTCCATTAGAGAATGGGATTAAAAAGTATGGTCCAATAATGACGAAGGCCAACACTAAAGATTTTGGACATTCTGTGATTATGCCGGGTTTTTTTGACATGCACTTTCATTGGGTTCAGGACGATGTGAGAGAAATGCCTAAGGATTCACTTCTCGAGTGGCTCGAAAAATATACATTCCCGGCAGAAATGAAGTTTAAAAATAAAACGTACGCTCTTAAGAAGGCAAAAGATTTTTTTTCCAAGTTAACTAAGCACGGCACTGTTGGTGGTGCTTGCTACAGTTCAATTCATGAACACGCAGTTGATGCTGCTATCAAAAAAGCCCAAGGGCATTTTGTAATCGGTAACGTCATTATGAATATGAATTCACCTAAGGATTTGACTCAAACGGAAGTCGCATCCTTAGAATTAACTGAGCGCCTTATTAAAAAACATGGAAAAAAGCATTGCTTTACTCCGCGATTTGCCATTACAACCACGCCCAAAGTCATGAAAAAGGGAAGCCAGATGGCAGATAAGGCCGGATGCTTTAAGCAAACCCACCTTTCAGAAACTCCTCAGGAAATTGAGTTTGTTCTCTCTCTTTACAAAAAAATTCCAGGCTTCGAAAAAGTCTCAAGTTACACAGAAATTTATGAAAAAACGGGCATGCTTGGAAAGCGGTCTCTTATGGGTCATGGAATTCATTTATCTCCCAAGGAGCTTTCAACTTTGAATAGAACCAAAACATCCATCATCCATTGCCCGACCAGTAACGCTCCGATCAGGGAGAAGGGATTAGGTTCTGGTCTATTTAACTTTAAAAAAGTTGAGAAGGCCGAGGTCAGATGGGCCCTAGGCTCAGATATCGGAGGAGGTCCCTTCCTCTCCATGTTCGATGTGATGAGAAGTTTTGTTGTTCAAAACACAAAAGCTGGTATTTCTGGGGGGACTTTTGTTAAAGCTCTTTATCGATCAACCCTTGCTGGTGCGGAAATTATGGGTATCCATAAGGCTTCGGGGAATCTCAACAAGGGCAAAGAAGCCACTTTCATTGTTGTCCCGCTACCTGGTCATAAAATGCCTCTCGATAGTGAGGATTTATTAAAACGCCTGGTTGGTGCTCACAAAAACAAGAGAGAAGAATATTCTGAATTGGTCTCTGAGGTCTATTTACAGGGACAGAGAATCAACTGCCTCTGATATATGACAGTAGGATCCTTAGATTTAGCCTCTAAGTCCCCATACACCGGTGGAAACCTCATCGGTGCCTCTAGTTGATCCATAATCCTCTTTTAGGAGGATTTAACATGAATCAATCAAAAATATTGTACGTTGATGATGAAGTTGATTTATTAGATCTCGCCGAAGGCTTTTTCGAGGAGGAAAATCTCAAAATAGATACGTCCTCAGATTTCCATGGGGCATTGGAATTAATCAGGAAAAATAAATACGATGTCATTGTCTCTGACTCAAAAATGCCCTCGGGTAGCGGGCGGGAGCTATTTAAAATACTGAGGCACGAACTGAAATTTCAGGGCAAATTTATTCTCGTCACGGGCCTCATTGAAAAAGAAGATATGATGAATGCCGATTACGATCTGATTATTTACAAACCGATTGAGTTTCAGGAGCTGGTCAAGAAGGTTAAATCATTTCTAAATGGCCCTTAGGGATGTTCCTCGTCATGCAGCACCAGAACAATGGGACAGTGATCAGAACCCATTA
>CAXNNO010000185.1:0-5526 GCA_964203555.1 Bacteriovoracales bacterium | reverse complement strand
AGCCGAGTATCTTTTACCCCAGCTTCTGGCAATAGTGGTTACTTTTTCTTCCTCTTGAACCTTGACCACTTTCTCTAGAGGAAGAGTTCCACCCTGAGGCAAATCGATTGTGAGTTTCTCGATAACTTTGGGATCATTTCTTAAACTTTCGTCCAGGTGCACGACTATTGGAAATTTAATATTATTATCGATAAAACTCCCAACTTCTTTTCCGGCCAGTGAAAACTCAACAACTTTATTCACTTGATCAATTGTCATTCCGTAGAGGGCCAATTTCTGGAAATCAGGTTGAATATCAAGAACCGGACCAAGCCTTAAAGCAGTCAATGGATCTTGCTCAATACTTTCAACTCCCCTGATGGGGCCGATAATTTTCTGTGCTTTTTCCCCGTAATGATAAAGTGTCATCAGATCTGGTCCAATAATTCTTAGGCTCAAATCAGCTCGTGACCCCTCAAGCATTTCATTAAATCTCATTGCAATTGGCTGAGTAGAAGAAACTTCGGTATTAGGAAATTTTTTTTCAATTTCTGTCATCAAAGCTTCAATTAATGCTTCTTTTGAACTAAATCGCCATTTTGAACGATCTTTTTCCAGGATAAGAAAGGTATCGGCAAGGTTAACTCCCATGGGATCGGTAGCGGATTCGGGTGTTCCAAGTCTTGCGAACACTTCTTTAATTTCCGGAAAATTTAGCAGAGTTTCTTCTGCTAAAAGTTGCTCTCTGACAGAAGCGTCAATACTGATTCTAGAATTTCTCGTTAGACCAAGGACAGAATCCCCTTCATCTAACTCTGGTATAAAATCCGAACCAAGTCTCGAGGCAATAACTCCTGAAACAGCAATCAGAATCAATGCTGAAACAAAAAAAGGGGCCGGCTTTTTAAAAACATAATTAAGAAAAGGAATAAAAACATGCTTTATTTTTTTAAAAATCCAAGTGTCATGATCTTTAGAAAGCGAAGTGGGTTTAAAGAAGATGGAGGCCAATACGGGCATGAGAAAAACCGCGATGAGAAGAGATGCCCCCAAGGCAAGAAGGACTGTTATCGCCATTGGTCTGAACATTTTTCCTTCAACTCCTTCCAAACTAAGAATAGGTACATACACCGCCATGATGAGAATAATCCCCGCAACGACAGGTCCCATCACTTCTTTTGAAGATTTTTTTATAACAAGCTCATTGTCTTGACTGTTATTAAGCGCCATATGGGCGAGAATGGATTCAATGACGACAACTGATCCATCAACCAAGAGACCAAAATCTATCGCTCCCAGGCTCATGAGATTGCCGGTAATGCCAAGTAAATTCATGCCTCTGATGGCAATTAACATTGAAATCGGAATCGCCAATGCCACAATCAGTGCGGCCCGAACATTACCCAATAAAACTAAAAGTACGAGAATAACTAAAAAGGCACCTTCAATTAAGGAGGTACTAACGGTTTTGATGGTACTATCAACTAAAAATTTTCTGGTATAAAGAGGAATAAATGTCACATCATCAGGGAGTTTCAAATCCTTCAGCGCCTCTTCTATTCCATTGACGACGCTTCGACCATTGGATCCGACGCGCATTAATGCAGTTCCAAGAACGGCCTCACGACCTCGCCTCGTGGCCGCTCCGACTCTCAGGGAATGCTCCACCCTCACCTCGGCCACATCAGATATAATAATCGGGCGACCTAAAGTTGTTATGCCTAACGGAATCTTTGAAATTTGCTCGACAGTTTTAATTCCCGGGTAAGTTCGAACAATCACCTGTTCATTCCGGGTCTGGATGTAGCCACCACCTGCTCCGATGCCGATGGATTCGAGTTTGGTGAGAAGCTGATTCAACGTCAGACCAAAATTTTCTAACTTATGAGGCAGAAAATTAATATGGATCTGCTTCACAAATCCACCATTTGAATCAACGTCGGCCACACCTTCGACACGCTTTAAATGAGGTTTAACGATATAGTCCTGAATAGTTCTGAGTTCGGTCAGCCTTTCCATGTTTGGAAGTGCAGCAAGAGATGAGTCAGGCTTCGCCTCCAGAGTGTACATATAAACTTCACCCAAACCAGTCGTAATAGGAGCTAATTCAATCGTTGCCCCTGGAGGAAGATCGACATTACTAATTCTTTCATTGACCTGCTGCCTGGCCCAATAGATATCCGCATCCTCGTCAAATACAAGTGTCACTTGAGCAAGACCAAACTTAGAAATGGAACGCATGTCGTGAAGCTTGGGAATTCCGGAAAATTCAACTTCCAGATTTCTTGTGATTTGAAGTTCAATATTCTCTGGATCCAGAGCAGTTGTTTTTACGTTAACTTGAACCTGCACGTTGGTGATGTCAGGAACCGCATCAACGGCAAGGTGATTCAACCCCCATGCTGCCCAGAGTGTGATGGCGGCCGTGATCATGAGAACTGTTACTTTATTTTTAAGTGAAAATGAAACGATATTGTAAAACATATTAAATCTGAGGCTCCCTTCCAACGAGTAGATTTAGCTTGGATGAAGCAATGACATATTCCACTCGTGAAAGATAAATATTATCAATATTCTCATGAACCTGAGAGTCAACCTGAAGAAAAGTTAGGGCATCAATGAAGCCCTTTCTAAATGATTTTTCTGCATCATAAAATTTATTTTCAACCTGACGAAGATTTTTTAATTTGAAAACTTCTAACGATTTCATGCTCGCCTCGTATTCGGCAAAATATTGATGAATGAGTGAGGTCATATGATTACGTTCTATATAATGATTGGCATTGGTCCGCATTTTTTCTGCCCGCGCTCCTTCAACTGAGTACTGACCATAATCAATAATAGGTATCACGACAGAGACCTGGCCGTGATAGAAGTGATTAACGGGAGCAATATTTTCCTGCCTGTAATTGACTCCAACCATGAAATCGGGTCTTGCCTCAAGTCGCGCCTGTTCGATTTTATTTTCTGAAAGATCTCTCTGGATTTTCATGCGCTTGCCACTAGGGCTTGTGTCGATGAGAGTTAGAAATTGATCCTTATTGAGAGCAGCGGGCACAGAATCCCACGGAAATAAAACCTTATCAAAAGTGCCGTTTGTAAGAGTTCTCAATTCCCACAGTAAAGATTCTTTTCTGGCGACAAGGTCGATCATGCCTTTTTCCATTAAGTTTATTTGAGACTCAATAAGGTCTCGATCAGCTTTTTGTTTTGGTGATGCCAGAGGTCTGGATTTGAGTGATTTCTCGATCAGACCAAACCTTCTTTTTCTTTCGGCATAATGGCCCTGAAGCTCCTGGAGGGCGGCGAGCTCTGAACTCAACACATACACTCTGTGAGAAACCTCTAACCTGGCCTCTTCAAGACTTAGTTCAGAAAGTTTTAAGATAAATTTCTGGGCCAGAACTCTTGCCCCTCTCTTTCCTGGCCAGGGAAGTGGTTGATTTACACTTAGATCCGCTACCGCCCCAGATTGAGTTGATGATTTTACGCTTCCCGTTTGAAGAGTAAAAACGGGATTTGAAAAAATTCTGGACTGTCTTAACTGAGCTTCCGACATTTTAAGGCCGTAGCTTTCTCCAAGGATTTGCGGCGAATAGTCTTCTGCCATCTTGATGATATCTTTGATGGTTAAGACCTGAGAGAAAACAAAAGGAGAAAAAATAATGAAAAAAAATAAATTCATGTATAGTATGTCTCAAATTCTGAGAGCTTTTGCATGGGAGAAATGTCTCATAGACGATGGACCTAATGCCCAATTAGTTGTTCAGAGTGCTAAGGAGTTTTGATATTTCCATGAAGTCTAAGATCTGTGAGCCCATAACGCATGAATTCAACCAAGGCTTCTTTCTCCTCTTCCGACAGGAAGAGCTTGAGTGGAAGGTCTTCGGGGAGATTCGCATAACGGAGATCGTTATTAGAATGGTCATGATCCTTTAATGGATCTATGTAATTCTTAAGTTGCTCTACGAGTCTAAAACCATCAAGACTTTTCTTGATATCATCATAATGCTCAACAACACCTTCAAGTTTTTTGATGGAACCATTATGAAAATAGGGAGCAGTTAGTCCAACATTTCGTAAGGGCGAAACTCTAAAAGAGTATTTTGAACTTTCATCCTGATCCCACTCGAAACGTCCGTAAACGTCGCCAGTTTGTCTCCCGGGACCAATTTGAGGGGACGCAACGCCATCATAATCTAAGAGTGAAAGGTGCTCTCCTGAATGACAATCACCACACTTCCCCTTCCCAAAGAACAGGTCCATACCGAGCTTTTGCTTAAGAGAGAGTGCATCGATACTTCCCTTTATGTAACGATCGTAGGGAGTATCGGCAAAAAAGAAATTTTGGGACTGAAATTCAGCAAGAGCTAAACCGAAATGACCAATATTGATTTTCTCGCCAGGAAATACGGAGCTAAAAAGCTTTTTGTAGTCTGGAATCTGAAGAATTTTTTCAACAAGAAGATTCCACGCCTCATGCTCATCAACTGCATCAGCAATAGGATTAGAACCCTTTTGTCCTCTCATTTCACTATGATCAACCAAAGGGAATATCGCCTGAGCGGCAAGTGCGGAGGTTAAAGTTACGGAGATATCCTGCCGGAGCGGAAATGGGGTGGAGAAGAGACCAGTCACTGGATTAAGCTCAACCCTTCCATCCCAGAACATCACGTAAATATTATGCAGATTAAAAAGTGCAGGAGTATTTCTTGCTAAAACTTTACCACGTCCCTGCATGCGCATGAGTGTGCCGGCCTGAATCCCCGTCGCCCCCTCTCCGAGTGAAAGAGGAAGATCGTCGTGAGTCATGACCCGAGGATGATGGCATTCAAGACAAGAGATATTATTGTTTCCGGACAGTCTTTTTTCATGAAAAAGATTTCTCCCTAAAACGAAGAGTTTCTTATTGATGGGCCCAGGTGCGGCAACAGGAATTAGATTAAAGTCCTGTATGTATCGAGAAAGCTTTTGATCAATTGTTTCCGAGGCAAAAACCGAAGAACACAAAAGGAAAATCACTAAAAGATTCATGTTGATTACTCTGAAGAATGTTAGTGAATTAGGTATACCAAACAAATTAATGAATAGCAATACAACTATCTTAGACAGTAAGCGCATTTTCAAGGTCGCGGATTAAATCCTCAGGATTTTCGAGACCGACAGAAAGCCTAACTGAGTAAGGATTAATTCCCATTTCTTCACGGTCCGAAAGGCTGAGATCAGTGCCAAAAAAGGGCAAGCTTGGACAAATGATCGATTCAGTAGAACCAAGACTGGCTGCAAATTGAATCAATTTCAGGCGATGACAAAATTCATCTGCATTTTTGAAAAGTTCGTGATCAACTTCAAAAGATACGATTGCACCCATGTCTTGCATTTGTTTTTTTGCAAGTTGGTGATGGTGGTGCATCTCCAGACCTGGGTAGCGAACAATTTTAATGTGGGGATGAGTTTCCAGGAATTTTGCCACTTTAAAGGCCGAAGCAACTTGTCTCTCGTATCTGAGGTGATATGTTTTAAGGCCTCTTTGAATTAAGTAGGCAG
>CAXNNO010000184.1:0-5532 GCA_964203555.1 Bacteriovoracales bacterium | reverse complement strand
CCCTTTCTCACTTGAGTGCTAAAAATATAAGTTATGAAACTCTCCTCCAAAGAGTGTCTCAAAAGCAAATTGAGCTGGATAAGAGTCTGAGTTCAACCCGCCGGCTCGAAACCGAATTAAAAAACCAGAAAGGTGCCATGGAGGGGGTTCTTAATTTAAGAATGAATGAGGAACTATCTCGCGCGAGGCAAGAGGTCGATAAAATTCTCAACGAAGCGAGAAATCTCGTCGAAGAGGCGAGGAAAAATGAAATTCAAAAAGTGAAAAAAATTGATGAGAAGTCCCATCACTTAAAATCACAGATCAATAAACTTGGGGGCGCGAGCGAGACAATTGAGGAAGTCATCTCCCACGGGGATCTGGAGATCCATGAAATTAAAATTGGCGATATTGTTTATTCCCATATTATGAAAAAAGAATTCAGTGTTCAGGGAATTGATCTGCGAAAAAAAGAAGTCATCATTGCCAAGGGGCCCATTAAACTTACCGTCCCTGTTTTCAGTCTTGGTCGATCAAACCGATCCCCAGTGAGGCCAAAAGTTAACGTAACTTTCGAGAAGATTTCAAGCGCTCACGTCAATTATGATGTCCGGGGAATGCGCCTTTCAGAATTTCAAAACCTTATCGAGAAGGCACTGGGAGAACTCCTCTCTGGAGATGTCCCCTACATCAATGTTGTTCATGGTCACGGAGACGGCGTTCTCAAAAAATGGCTGAGAGACTATTTGAAACGAGCCAAGGATTTTACTGGGGATGTTCAGGAAAATGGTAACGATGGAGAAACCAAAATCATTCTAAGATAATTTACCGAGCTCAACTAATAAGGAGTCTTAGATCTCACGCTGAAAGGAGCAGTAATCTCTAGGCACTCCAGCCATTTTTTTTCCAGACAATAGGGATGAACCAGACGGAAAGTGATCAGATGAAATTCATTTTGATCTACTTTTCTATCCTTCATTTTTTTTATGATAGATTTAATTTCGATATCAGCATCATTTGTTCTCCCATTTTTAAGGAAAAAGGCTACCAGAGTTAAGTGAGACATTAGATTTCTTTTAGAGAATTGCCGGAGCCGATCAATTCTTTTTTCCATCGGAAAAAAATTCTCATAAAAAAGCATATGGCTTAATAAATTAAGTTGGGTCACTTCTCCGTAGTCGTTAGAGACGACTCGTTTGAGGCATCCATTGTGTTTCAGGTAATCCTTCGCTTCTATCGAGGGTGGTGTGCCATAATCGTAGGCAATTCGTAAATAGTTTGTGACGTTTATACAATTTGGTCTTCTTTCAAAACTTGTTTTGACAAGCTGTTCATAGTTCATCCAATTTTTTGATTGATGGTGGGAGTACCTTGCCCAACCTAAAACGAGGAGGCCCAAAATTAAAACATTTCCTAGTTTGAGCTCGCTCGGCAAGAAATACAGAATAACCATCAGGATTGAAAAGGCGGGCAACAACAAATAGGTGTCGAATAAGTGTGTCGGTGTAACCAATACCACAACCAAGGAAAATCCACCAAGAACGGGCCATAGAAAAAGCTTTATTCCCTTTTTGTTTAATTTATAAAGCACCAGAGAAAAAATGATCAATAGGCCCATTCCCACCAATTGCGAGTTGTCCCCCAGCTGGTAACTATAGGCCAAAAGGTAAGGGAAGATGAGTTGAAAAAAGTAATGGCCGAGAGCAAGGATTTGATCGGCGACATCAAAGACTTGAGATGTTTTCGATGAATAATAAAGAAAATACTCAGGGCTGAATTGATAGTAGGCATAATTGATAAGCCCTATCAAAACAAAAACGATCATGGTCGGTATCAAAAATTTCAAAACTCTTTTCCAATCAGCACTCGAATATAAACGCAGATAGATCGCTGCCCAAACTGGCATAAGTATATTGATCGGCTGGGAAAGAACACTTAGGAGATAATAAAAAACTAAACGAAGAGATTGTTTTTTGCTTAAATCCTTACTCTCGATGAGCGCATGAATCGCCAATAAAATAAAAACGAAAGACAAAATATGTTTACGGGCCATACCCCAGGTGACGACAAAACTAAAGAGAGGATAAACGCTGAACCCCAGAACCACGAGAAGTAAAAGAGCAGGATCTTTTTTAGAATAGACCTTTGTTGTTATTTTCCAGGTGAGATAACTTGCATAGGCCCACCATAAAATATTTTGGAGCACGAAAGTGTTTAAATTTAATTTATGATAGAAAATTAAATCCACGAAAAATGTCAGGTCACGAACGGGCTGAAAATCAATCGTCTTAAGACTAAAAAGCCCGATCAGATAATCCTTCCAGTTTCTAAATGATTCAAGATTAGGAAGAATTATCTGGGCATCAGGATTAACTGCCACATCGTCGAAAATGATAGGAAAGTAGGTGACCAATAACGTCACCAGTATAATCAGAAAAGATTTTTTATTCATTGATACAAAATTCAATAAGCTCAACTCTTACTTAATGATTGTTCCAATGCGCCACGGACGAAACTTCCAAGACTCCTGCTCGTCCTCGCTCCACGGCCATGGAACGGAGAGCGAAAACCAAACCATGATAGCTCTACCCTTTATATGACTAAAGGGTACTGTTCCCCATCTTCTTGAGTCTGCCGAAAAATCGCGGTTATCACCCATGACAAAGTAATTATCTTTCGGAACTGTAAATTTGTAATAGTTGGCAAAGTAATCATTACCAGTATCAACCTGGCTTATATGTGTCTTTTCACCCGTTTTGGTTTTGAGAAACTTGAATTGATAGGATTTATACTTCTCATCCATATCTTCGATAATCTCTTTGCCTTCGATTTCTTCCGTTTCTATTGGTTTATTATTCACATAAACGACTTTATCAATCACTTCAACCGTATCACCTGGAAGACCAATCACGCGTTTAATATAATTGAGATTCGTGTCCTTGGGGTATTTGAACACGATGACATCTCCCCGCTCAGGCAAGCTTGGGCCGGTGACATAAACGGGATCAGTAAACCAGTCACTAAAGGGTACTTTCAGGCCATAAGAAAACTTATTCACCAGAATAAAGTCTCCTATTAACAGTGTGGGTATCATCGAGCCGGAGGGAATTTTAAATGGTTCAAATAAAACAGAGCGAAAAACCAAGACTGAAAGAATAATCAACGTGAAGGATTTAACTTCCTTTATAAATTTCTCTTTTTTCGAAATGATCGGAGCAACCGCTTGTGCAGCATCCTCGGTGGCGATTTCTTGCGTTGCCTGAGAATTTGAATTTTCTTCCATAAAGTCCACCTTTTATTTTTTTTGTGGATAAAGTGTAGAGTAGTAGAACTCCATAATGTTTTTTGCAACAAGTGAAGACTTAACGTACCATTTTCTTTGATTCACAATCATGACACAGATTGAGATACCCTTATCATTTTTATCTTCCATCGATTTAGCATAACTAACAAACCAATCTCTTTTTCCATAAGGTTCCCCGCCGGTGAGACTTCCGGTTTTGCCGCCAATTTCAAGCTTTTCCAGCAGATACTTACTTCTTCGGAAGGAGGCGCGAGCCGTGCCCTGAGAAATCGTGGCCATAAATAATGTTCTTAGATCTTCAGACGTTCTTGGGGTCAGGACAACTTCGTCTTTTTTCAAAGGGGGGAAAATTGTTTTTTTATCAGAGATGCTATCGAGCGACTTAATGACGATGGGAAAACGCAGAAGTCCTCCATTGGCCACAACCGAACCAATCACCGCCCCGTGAACCGGACTCATCAAGGTTTTATCATTGAGGCCTGAAGAAAACTCAGCCAGATTGTACTGATCCAGGGCCATATTAAAAACTGAGGGCGCAAGGTTTATCCCTTCTACCAGACGTTTATTAAAGCCAAACTTTTCGGCCATTTTCTTTAACCCAGCGGGAGTCAGGTTCTCAATGGCGGTTCGACCAAAAATAACATTATTCGAAGTCGCAAAGGCCTTTTCGAGATCCAGTGTTCGAATCCAACGCTGACGACCGCCAGGATCTTTTAGTTGATGACGATATAAAGTTGTTGACCGGCCGGTGAAACTAAACTCAGTATCCGTTTTGATGTGAGTGTTTTCTAAAAGATCTGCCGCTGTAATAACTTTAAAAATGCTGGCGGCAGGATGACTGTTCGTAAAGGATAAATCCCGGCCGAAAATGTTACTTTTTCGAGCATAATCAACTGCAGCGAGGATATGACCCGTCTCGTTATCCAAAACCACGACCGATGTATAGTCGGGTCGGTAAAGAGACAACTGTTTTTTGATAAAATCTTCGAGTTCGCCATTAAAGGTATATTGAACATTATACTTAGTACTATCGTAGTCCAGTTGTTCCGCCCAACTTTGATGCTTGGTAAGAATTTTCGAAAAATCATTTGTTTCGAGTGTCGTTTTCAGTGGGAGAGATGGAGTTATGAAGAGGGTGTTGTCCTTAATAAAATTGAGATTTCCCCAAGCAGGGAAAGTCGTAAGAGTAAAAATCCCAAATGCCACATAAGCTATGCGGTTTAAATCCTTGAAAACCATGAAAGCATTATGCCTTAAAGTTCTTTCCAATGACAAAAAATTCTTTACTGATACTTCTGGTCGATTTGGGTTTCAAATAATGGAACTCTTTAAACAGGTTCTTCTGTTCTTTCAGGAAGTTCTGGGCATGTTGAGAATCAAAGACCTTAATCACAAAATGTCCCCCAGGCCTAAGGAACTTGGGCAAAAGTCCGAAGACAGATTCAACTAGTCCCAGGCTTCTGTCCTGATCTAAAGATTTAATCCCTGTGGTATTTGGCGCCATGTCAGAGAGAACCACATCAAACTGGGAATCAACATCGAGGTGCTTTAAATCCTGAATTTCAAATATGTCTTTTTGATAAACACGAACATTTTTCACCCCAGAAAGTTTTTTATTCACCTCGCGAACGTCGATCCCAACAACCTTGCCGGTGTCTCCAATAACTTCACTTGTGTACTGAATCCATGAACCTGGGTGATAACCGAAGTCCACAACCAGCATTCCCGGCTGGAGAATCTTATATTTCTCGTCGATCTCCTCAAGTTTATAAATACTTCGAGCAAGATAATTTTCGTTTTTCGCTTTATTAAAATAGTGGTCTTTTACTTTAAAATTTCCCATGATCTTTATTAGCAAGCTTTGATGAAATAGGCCAACCCTGCTAAGATCAACTTTATGAAAAAAACCGAACTCGCCTCAGAAATATACCTTCGACTTAAAAAGGTTCATCCCGACGCACATTGTGAACTTAATCATTCCAATGCCTATGAATTACTGCTGGCAACCATCCTCTCGGCCCAGTGTACAGATGTCAGGGTTAATATTGTCACTCCGGCCCTGTTTAAAAAATATCCTTATCCTATCACACTTGCCACAGCACCTCTTGAAGAAGTTCAAGAGATGATCAAATCAATAAACTTTTTCAACAATAAAAGTAAAAGTCTCATCGGATGTGCCCAGATGCTGGTAGAAAAGTTCGGCGGCGAAGTTCCCAGAACAGTGGAGGAACTGAGCGAATTGCCTGGAG
>CAXNNO010000183.1:0-5541 GCA_964203555.1 Bacteriovoracales bacterium | reverse complement strand
TGGATTTTCTGGAAAATGAAGACCATTTTGACCGGTTGGTGAAAAGAATCTGTGATTCAATTGATCAAAAAGATATGTTTTTCCATTTTTAAACTTAGCAAATTTTTCCACCCTATAAATTCAATACAGGTATAATAAACTGTATCCATCTGTATTCATTATCAGGGAGTGAAAATGAAGTTTGCACCATGGTTGGTATTATTAACGATGTTTTTTGCCGCATGTTCCGGCCCAAAATCAGCACAAAAAATAAATGAAGAAACTCCTCAGATCGAATTATCTGATGCAGATGAATTTATAGAAAATCCAGCTGAAGATCCAGCTGCGGCGGAGCAACCTGCTAGTGAGGCAGACGTAGCTGCGAATCCAGAAGAAAGCGTGACGAATGATGTCGTTGTCTCTAATAGCGAACCTTTGGTGGAAGAATCGTCAGTAGAAAATACTTCACCGGTCATCTCCAATGAAAGTGGTACGATTAAGCAATACTCAGTACAAAAAAATGAAACCTTGATGATGGTTGCCTTCAAAATCTATGGTGATTACTCGAAATGGAAAGAGATTGCGAACCAAAATCAGCAAACATTAAAGGGTAGTGCCTATATTAAAAAAGGTATGGTTCTGGACTATGTTGCACCTGCAGAGGAGTTTGTATGGAATCCACAAGGAAATCCTCGCCTGATTAAAACGGGTGATACTCTTGGAACGATTTCAAAAGAAGTTTATTCGACACAGAAAAAATGGAAACTTCTTTGGGAAAATAACCGGCCACTCATAAAAGATCCGAATAAGATTTATGCCGGATTCACACTCTATTATCTTGAAGACGGTCGTGAAATCGCAAACGAAATTTAGGTTATATTTTAAAACGCTAATGCTTAAACCCTCGCTTGTTGCGGGGGTTTATTGTTTGTGCAGTTTTCTGTTTCTACATTCATGCAGTTCATTCAGATTACCAACGATAAAAAAGAATACGTCGATCTTGAAAAGTGGATTTGAGAGCATGAGTGCGGGAGATTACGCGGATCATCTCGCTTCTTTGAAAACATCCTTTTTGTCAACTCCAGGAGTCAAGGTATTGTCTCATCCGGTTTCTGAAAATTATATTGAAGGAATCGCTCGGGAAATAATTACCAAAAATGAGATTTTCTTTAAAACACTCAAAAATCCCGCGATTACTATTTTAGAAACCACTGTTCCTGTTCATTTTTCACTGCCGAATGGAGAAATATTTTTATCTACCGGCCTGGTTTCTAAATATATAAAGCATGAGAGCATGCTGGTAGGGATTATTGCTTATGAGCTAATCAGAAGCGAGAATCTACTTTATCCAAAAAAGGTGATCATTCCCGTTGGATATCTTAAACTGGAGAGAATGCTTGCTTTGGGTAGACTGGGACTTGAGGAAAAAGTTGAAATCCACAAATGGGCACACTATTTTACCGTCAGAAGTGGTTATGATGGCGAATATTATCTTGCCTGGCTCCAGACTCAGAACCGCAATACGGCAGATTTTATCATTCAGGTAGGGGATGTGAACCTTATTAACCGTGAGGAATCATTGTTTAAAGCATTTTTAATAAAAAACACAATGGAAGAAGAAATTTCTGGAAAGAAGACATCCAGTAAAAGTTTTTATACGTTTCTCAATATCATCAGGGATCAGAGCACATGAAACCAGAGCAAACAGAGAGGTTTTTTATTGAAGAGCTTTTCAATAAAACCCGGGAAAAAGACATTCTCAAAAATGAAAATCTCGAGGAGGTCGACAAGCTTACCGGCGACGCTTCAACCCGGAGATACTACCGGATTTTTACAAATTGCAATTCCTACGTCGTGTGTCTCGATAATCCATTTAATGATGAGATCGAGAAGCATCCGTTCATGTCAGTTCAGCAGTTTTTTGCCTCAAGCAATATTCTTGTTCCTGAAATTTTAGATCATAACCTGTCCCGTGGTTATTCCCTTCAGGAGGATCTTGGCAATAAAACGTTGCTCCATCACCTGAGCACACTAAATTCTTCCGAGGAGGAATTTAAGATCTACAAAAAAATTGTAGATCAATTAATAGAACTCCATCGAATTCCAAAGAAAGCAGTGAAGAATCCTCATTTGTTCCAGCACAGTTTTGATTATCAGAAGTATATGGACGAAACGAGATTCACTTTTAAGTATTTTATGAATTTTTTTAATAAAAATCTTGATGAGTCACTTATTACTGAGCTGGAAGTCCTGTTTGATCCAATCATGAAGCGATTATCTGAACAGTCTATGGTCATTACCCACCGTGATTTCCATTCTCGAAACATTATGGTTAAAGACAATAAGTATATTTTTATTGATTTTCAAGACGCTCGCTGGGGAATTCCTCAATACGACCTCGTCTCTCTGTTGGAAGATTGCTATTACAATATTCGTGAAGAAAATCGTGAAGCTCTGAAGCGTTACTATTTTGAACAGCTTGATTTAAGTTTTCACGGGCAAAATGACTATAATCATTTTCTCGAGTTATATGATGACATGCTCATTCAAAGAGTTTTTAAAGCGGTTGGAAGCTTCTGTTATATTTATAATTGGCGTAAAGACGATCGTTATTTAAAGAACATTGGCTTTGCGATGGAGAAGATTCGAAAAGTCATGATGGATAACCCGAGATATACTGAGCTTAAGAAAAAACTTTTCCAACACTATTATGCGAATTGATCATTGTTTAATTTTGGCAGCAGGGTTCGGTACTCGCATGGGAAGTATCGGCCAGAACCTTCCCAAGGTCCTTTGGCCGGTTTTTGAAAAAAGTTTAATTGAACTTCAGGTGGCGTATGCCAGAAGTCTAGGTATAGAAAAAATTTACATCAACCTTCACTACATGGGTGAGGAAATCGAGACATACTGCAAAAGCCGTCCTGCTTTTGAAGGCGTGGAATTTCTCTGGGAAAAACCCGAAATTTTAGACATTGGGGGAGCGGTACATAACCTAGCATCTTTGCCCGGAGTGAAATATCGTGGAAAACTACTGATTTTAAATGCTGACCAGTTTTTTTATCTAAAAAAAGAAGATCTTTTTAAAATTCTTGCACCTTTTGAAAAAAGTTCTTCGGTGCTTTTTTCCTATTCGGTAAACTCCTCAGATGGTTATAACGCTCTGGAAGTGGGAGCTGACCGAATGGTTAAGGGGATTATTAAAAATAATGATCTTTCGAAAGAGAAAAGGGTGGAAACCTATACGGGTATCTCCTACATCGATCTTGCCCAGTTAAAAAAAGTTCCCGGGGTTAGTAAATTTTTTGAATCGGTCTGTCCTTTTGATCAAAAAGATGTTCGTGCGATTTTGTTGGATCATGTTGATTATTGGGATTTTGGAACAGTCAAAAGATACTGGGATACGCTCTTTAATATTCTTCAGACCTATCGCACACGCTCTACCCATCCCTTTCTGAGATTTCTGATCCAGGAGAAAGCGTTAAAAAGCTGGAAAATTAATCTTCAAAACATGAGCTATCATGCAACGTCTCCCAATGTTATTAATTTTAATTCAGATGAGTTAACGAGTGATCTCGGACCAACAATCATTTTAAATGGTTTTAAGGTGAGCAAGCAGGGACACCGGGCGATATGGTGGAATGATATAAGTGATGAAGTTAAGTGACTTGCACTTCCTTAATGCAATCGACTGGGCAAACCTCGATGCAGAGGCTACACAAGGTGCAGCTCCAGGAATCAATAAAGTAGTTGCCCTTATTGGTAATCACTGCATTTTCAGGACATATCAGTTGGCAATTATCGCAACTTACACAAATTGAGGAGATTTCCAGGAAGACTTCATTCATAATGCTATTATAGGGAAAAACTTATATGGAACAAATAAAAGTTAAAAAAAAAGATACAATAATATTGAATGTGGTTTTACATTTGATTCTGGCGTTTTTTTTCCTCTATATTCAACACGCTTATCGACATCATCTTTCTCCTTTTTCATTAGTCTATTTTAAAAAAGGTCTTGAACTCTTTTGGTATGTTGCTCTTGGCCTGGTCGTGTCGTCGTTTTTCATCTGGCGCCTTCATCGTCATTCGCTTATCTTTTACCAGATGTCGATTTTGCTTGTGGGTTTCAAAGTTGCTGAAGGTTTATTTATTGAGTTCAACAAAATTATTGTGGTTGCGATGTTTTTCTTTGTCGTCATTTCGTACTTTCTTTATCAATTACTTGAATTCTACCTTAATCTTGCCAGCGTTAATCCTAACTATAGTCCAGACGATTTGTTTGATCCCTTGCTTAAAGACATCCCTTGCAAGGTTACATTTGATGGAATTGAAATTAACGGTAATCTTTCGAATTGGGATAACGAGGGTTGTTTTATAAAACTCGAGGATTCTAAACCACTGCCGACCAAATTAAAGGTGATAATTTCCTTTAGGGGCAGAGAATTTTCACAGGATGGGGAAGTAGTTGCCTCTACTCTGGATTTATCCGGGGTTGGGATAAAATTCAAGGAAACTATTAAAGATCTGAATGTGTTTAATTGGTCCGAGTTCATTGAAATCGTTGAAGAGCTTGGTTTCGAGCCAGAAAGGTTAAGATAATGAAATTTATGCTGCCGATACTCGTGTTTTTCACTTCATGCATACAGGACAATCTTAGTCCTGAAACTGCTTTAAAGTCTTTCGTTGAGGCAAGGATGGAAAGTGTCGTTACCCGAGATTTTGTTTTAGAGCGCGTGACGGGAAAAATGAAACAGAGTCTCGAGAATATTTCGGACGAAGAGTTTGCGAAATTTTCTGATTTGAGAAATATTAAGAAGGAAAGTTTTAAAGTTATTTCCAAATCCTGCCAGGAAAAAGTTTGTTTTTTAACTTACTCTGTTTCTTACCGCACTCAGGAGAGTGAGAAAAATAAAACAATTTTTCTTTCTGAAGTTAAAAAGATAGCTGAGCTAGTCAATGAAAACGGCAAGTGGCTGATAGCTGATGTTAGTAATATCAAAACCTACCACGAATCACTTGAGCCAATTAATCCTCTTCAATAAAGTATTTTTAATATTCGTCCGATATGCCTTTCGGGGTGACAAACATGGGCGAATCCGATTTTCTTTCATTTCTTGTTGATGAAACTTTAAGGTTACAAAAAAGCGGCGAAGTGAAGCTTTCAAGCCTTGAATTAAAACTATCTGACTATAAACTATTTTTTTTAAAGGGTGAGTTCATCCCTCAATCTCGCATGTTGCGTTTCAATACATCTTTTGGAGCATTGGATTTTCCAATTAACTGGTCAATATTCTCGATGGAATCCTCCCGCCAGTCAGATTTAGTTATTTCAAATAAAAACGACAACGATCATTTACTCGAGGTTTTGAATACGGCCTGGGTTGCTGGTCTGGAAAAGATACTGATTACACATGCGGATGGATTTTGTTACATCGTTGCTCTAAGGGCCGGCGAAGACTTCTACCTGCACGATATTTTGAATCCTCAAGAGCTTCTTGACGTTGCCTAGTCTTAATAGCTAAAAACAATAAAAAAGCCCTCTTTTGGAGGGCTTTTTTATTT
>CAXNNO010000182.1:0-5542 GCA_964203555.1 Bacteriovoracales bacterium | reverse complement strand
CTTCGCTTCATTGGTCATGACCCAATGAGTTCCTTCTGGATCAAGTCCCTGCGTGCCGTTAAAAAAATTGATTCTATCATCTTTGAGGTAGCTGCCTGTTTCCCAATCGTTAAAAACCCCTGCCACCCGGATAACTTCAAAATCTTTTTCAAGGGCAAGTTCAATTTTATCAAGTGTGTTCAGATCAGTTTGATGATAAGGAAATTGCCCTGACCTCGCGTGACCCTTTTCATAAAAAGAAATCATGCGATCAAGAATTATTTTTTCGATTTCGGTGGCCTTGGAAGTTAAACTTTTGAGTGCAGCCGAGACTTTTCTGGGGTCATTCAGAAGTATCTTGCCGTTGGGAAGAGGAAACATGAGTAAGTCGATGTGGGAAGATGAATCGACAACGTAGAGTCTTTCGAGGTCGACTTTCAAATCAAGCGCGACCAGGGCCTTTGCTTTTTCCACACCGGGATCAGCACCATCTCTGTATTTAATAAAGGCTCTCGCCCGGCCCAAGACGTCAGTTGTGATAATGGCATAAGGTAATTGATCCCGATTCACTCCTGTGATCAGTCCCCCGCCCTCTATGAAAGTCGTCGCCATCTCTGATGTTTTCAATTTCCAATAAGTTTGTGCATAATCAGTTGTTACGCGGAGTAACTGATCTTCATTAGCTACTCCAAACGTCAGATCGGCCGTTAAATCGGATTCACCCCCGGGAATAAAAGGGTAAGGTGCCTGTGCGACGAATGATCCTTTGGTGTCAAAGAGCAGAACATCCTGAACCCATTCGTGAAACGGGCCGATGTTCATCAATTGAAATTTGTGTGTTCGGGCAATCGCCTCAATTTTTTTCCATCGGATGGGATCTTTAAAATGCCGATTACTTTCAGAATAATACCATTTCCTGACAACCGATGAGCCGTCTTCCGGAAAGAGCGGGGAAGAGGATCCGTAAACACTCGAAGCGAGGTTCAGGAGGGCGATGATAGTGAAAAATATTTTATATGTTGGCATGGTGTCCACTAAGGTAACCCTGCCTTTTATCCGGAACAAGGAATCGTGTAAATTTTGTAGGGTCAGGGAGGCCATAAACAAAATATTTGAGAGTTCGTTATGACTCCTCGGACGCAACCCCTTCAACTGCTGGAAAGAACTGCTGCTTCTGACCAATCTCATGGCCAGCGGAGATACCTGTCCCCAATTCGCTCAGAGAAAAAATATGTTCCGGCAGATTCAGCGACTGACGAACCTTTTCCATCGTTTGCGGCGCAAACGGATGAAGCATGATCATGAGATTTTTTAATACGTAGAAACAACTATAAAGAGCATCCGAGCGCCCCTCAATCGGCTGACGATCATCATGCGGCTTGTACTGAACAAAGAAGCTATTAATCAAGCGGGCATAGTTTTCAATCGCAAAAAGAAGTGTTGAGTATTCGGCCTTCTCCATTTGCTTCAGGTATTTTTGAACAATTTGCATAGTTTCTTTTTCGGCCTTCTCCAGAAGTTTTCCGTGAGGCACCTTGCCCCCAAATTTTGAATGGACGGCAGAAATCGGCTTTTCAATCGCGGCATTCATGGGTCCGGCCAAGAATTTATTTCTCTCCACAAATGTATTAAAATCAAAATTAGATGATTTTTCAGACAAACTTAAAAGAGCGAGAAAGTATCTCACCTGATCGGCCTCGTATCCAAGCTCATCAATGAGCTGATCACCAGTGTAAAAATTCCCTCGAGACTTACTCATCTTCTCGCCGTCAATCATGAGATGGAAGCACCCCAAAACATCAGTCAGTTGAAAATCACCTTTACCGGGCTGCTGATGAGGATTCTCCTGGGAGCCAAGCCACATCGCCCCTTGCATGAGGACATAAAAATAGACGTTATCCTGTCCAAGAAATTGATAAATCCTGCCTTCCGGGTTCTTCCAGAATCGCTCGTACTCACTGACATCACGCCCCTGTTTTAAAAGCGCCACCTTTGAAAATGAAATAGGTGCAATAAGTGAATCCGGCCATACGTAAAGGGATTTACCTTCCATCTCAGGGTCCAGCTCTGTTGGCAGCGGAATTCCCCAAGACACGTCGCGGGTGATTGAACGATGGGCCCAACCATCTAGCAGTGTGCAGGGAATTCCTTTCTCTTCGAAAAGATTCAGACCAGAATTAAAATCAGTCTTGCTCTCGAATTGAACAACCACTTTTTTTCCTGGAGCATAACGACTTTTATGCTTGGGAAGAGTTGCTCGTATTTCTTTGAAGAGTGGCTCATGAACATTATCAAACTGGAAAGCAGGCTGAACGGTGCCGAAGACTTCATTGAAGACACCGGTTCTCCACTTATTTTGCTTCGTTTTAATCCACTCCACCAGCTGATCGGAGACTTTCCACATATCCAGCCACCAGTGAACGGTGTCTTTCAGATAAGGTGTGGCATCAGATAAGGAAGATTTTGGATGAATCAGCTGACTCGGATCATACTGCGTGCCACAGACTTCGCAATCATCACTGTAGGCGGTTTCGTTGCTGCAACTCGGGTTTGGACATTTTCCAGTGACATTTCTATCCTGCAAGAATCGATTCATTTTTGGATCGAACCATTGCTTGGTGGTTTTTTTCTCCAGCATCCCGTTCTTGTAGAGCTTACGGATAAACTCCTGACAAAGTTCAGCATGAAGAGGAAAGCAATCTGGTCTGGAAGTACCGGAGTAAACATCTAAAGAGACACCATACCGGTCCATGGTGTGTTTCTGCTTAGAATGAATCGAATCAATAAACTCCCTGACCGTTTGATTATTTTTCAAGGCCGCAACTTCTGATGTTGATCCATGATCATCGGTCCCACAAACATAGAGCACATTTTCAGATCCCAGCATCATACGCATGTAGCGGGCCAGAATATCTGCAGGCACATGGGCCCCTGCCAAGTGACCGAGATGCAAGGGACCGTTGGCATAGGGCATCCCGGCAGTTATCACGGCCGTTTTCGGGCGTGGTAAACGTTGGAGTAATTCTTGAACATTGGCGGGGGGAGTAAATGGTTTATTCATGGAGAAGATTGTAAACAATTTATTGTTCCCAGACAAATACAGATCTTAAACTGACCTATTTGAATGGGGGTTAACACTTGAAGGAACCTTGTTTTTTTTTCATTTTCAATCTTCTTATTTTTACATCTCGCATTGAAATCATTTTTATTTTAAGAAGTTATCATTTTGAAGTTTGCCCGCCTTTTTGCATCTCTCCTTTCGATCAAACCATCTTGACTCAATTTAGTAGGGCAGTTAGAGAGGAAAACGCGCCAGCCCATTCACCACCGACTGGTAAATATTCTGTTCGACTAATTTCTCTTTACCAAAAATTTTTATCAATTCATTTTTGATCATCGGGAACTGAGAAGTCCCGCCAGTCAGGCAAACTTGATCGACGTCTTCTGGTCTCAGTCCTGATTGTAAAAAGACGTCATTCATTGTTTTAAAAATTTCTTCGACTGTTGGATGGACTGTGTTTGAGTAATCTAGAGCATCGACCATTTGTTGGATTTCGATACCGAAGGAATTGTATTCAAACTGTGCGATTTTCTCAGATCCCAGTTTGATCTTGGTCTTTTCAATCTCATGAAAAAGAGGAAAGCCAAGCTGGCCTTCGACGAGGGTAAATAGATTCTGCATTCTTTGTGCATCCATTTTTGAAAGGGCAAATTTGTTGATGTGCTGGAGAAATTCCCAGGTATCTTTTTCACGTAGATGAGTAATGTGGGCCGGAGAGCAGATCTTTTTTAAAAGATTTTTTGGGAATTGAAGAATATTGGAGCCACCAGGAAGTTGGTATTCAAATTTTGAGCCGAAATGCGGGGCTATAAAATCCTTCATCATAAGGCCGTCAAGCGCATCCCCTGCCAGGAATACCCCACTTAAACCAAGAATATCATCTTGTGAGTATTGACCCTTGTGAAATTTCATTAAGGTGAAGTCTGATGTTCCTCCACCAAAGTCTGTAATGAGAATGATTTTCTCTTCAAGAGACGCTGAAAGGTAATCGAGTCCTGCGGCAATGGGTTCGGGGCAAAAGATAATGTCCTTGTAGCCCGCAAGTCTTGCGGCGACCTCCATTCTTTCCTGAGCGAGTTTGTCCAATTCAAGATCTGAGGAATAGAGGGCGGGGCGTCCGAGAACGATTTTCTCTGTATTAACGCCGGTGAAATGATTAGCACGCTTTCTCATTTCACCAAGAAAAACCGCCACTAATTCGCTAATTCCCATATTTTTATTAAAGACAATCGTCCCATTGTAGCTCGACTCCGGCAGGAATTTTTTTATAGAGCGAAAAAAGCGGCCCTCCCCTTCGTGATTGACGTACTCCTTGATCGCTTCGTTGCCAAAAAACCAGACGTTTTTTTCCGGAGTGTAAAGAAGAGAGCGCATGACGATATTTTGATCAAGATCCAGAGGAATGGGTGTTATCCCGCCATCAGTGGAAACAAAGCTCAGAAGTGAATTTGAAGTTCCGAAATCGACTGCGTGAAATGACATAAGAAAATATTATAGGATAAAAAAACAGATTCAAGGGGTTATTTCTCGCCTTTTTATGAACTCTCACTTAACGAGGAGTGATTTCCTGAGAAAAAAGCCCATCAGGGCCTCGGGCAATTATCTTATCTGGATCTAAATCAAAATATTTTTTAACAGAGATTCTATTTTTGACATCAATGACTCCCCTGACATCATTGGCGAGAATTTCCGCCTTAAGTTTTGCGTGGCGATTGTCCACACTGCCCTTTAAAGTGACAAGTCCGTCCAGAACAAAGACTTCGGTATCAGAAGCATCTACTTCGGTATCCCATTTAAGAAGTTCGCAAATATCCTCATCTATCAAATGATCCGGCCTCCTGTACTTAGAAGGACCAAAAGAAAGGCCATAGTCAGAAGAGTTCATTCCCGGTCTTTGCCATCCATGCCTAGCCGTTTTTTTCATACTCTCAATTATGACTGAAATGAATAAGGAAAAACATGCGTGGGATCTGAATTTAAACCAAAGAAAAAAATTTCAACACAACGGGAAGAAGAAGAAGTCGCAACAATTCCCGCCAACAACGATCAGATCATCGGTCAATTCGTCGCAGATGCCAATGATAAAGGTCTTTAATCACGAGAGGATCCAACACATCTGACGGAGGCTAAATTCTCGCGAATACCGCCGTGAATTGTCCCTCGTTCACCAGCGAAATACCATGCAGCATATCGGTAGTTGGAGTAAGAAGTCGATGACCAGAATTTATTATCCATTCTCGGAAGAACTTTTCGGACGCCGTTGACTTCGGCCAGAAGCCAGTCGTTCCGAGAAGGCAATCGCCAGGTAACCTGAGGATGGGATAAGTTCACTTTGAAATCAGTTTCAGGATTAACATAAGTGTAGCCGGGAGTCCCCTCCCCACTATTTAAGACATTCGCCTCAACGCAGACACTCATGGGTTCTGATGGTTGAAGTGTGATTGTAGACGGGAATTGGTAAACCGCAGCAATCACCATCAACGAAATATCGGATACAGCCCA
>CAXNNO010000181.1:0-5574 GCA_964203555.1 Bacteriovoracales bacterium | reverse complement strand
TGGTATAGTAGGGTCCGCTTCCATGATGCAATAGTCCCGCAATGAAATCCTGTTTTAAATCTCTTAATTTGGACAGCCGCTCATCTAAATAGCTCCAGTCACAATGATTGAGATCATGAGGTGCTACCAACTCCCACAAACATGGGTATCTCATTTTCTTAATTCCCAATTGATTAAAGAGGGCGAGATCGGATATTCGTTTCGAATGTCCGCTCTTATCGCATTGATTGATAAAATGATCACCAACACGATTAAGTGTGCACTCTATTCCGCCCCAAATTTCAAGAGGCTTCAAGTTAGATGATCCTCCCTGAATTTAATGTCAGTGGTTGCATAACTCTCGGGCCATGAGCACGGGCCTTGGGTCTTGTGATACGAATTTCCATTTCTGCCATTTTTTCGAAAGTATTATCCCATGAGTTATCCCCAAGGTAGTGATCGACTCTATCCAGCCATTCGGGATTCTTGCGTTCTTCAAGCGCGATATCTATGGCAGCAACAAATTCATCAGGAGTATCAGCGATGTGAATAAGTTTTCGATGTAAATAAGGATAAACAACATCTCGAATGGAGGTTGATACCACACTTTTCCCTGCGGCAAGGAATTCAGGTGTCTTGGTCGGTGAAATAAAGCGGGTTGCTTCGTTCAGAGCAAACGGCATAATCGCACAATCCCAGCTTGAAACATAAAGCGGAAGTATGTGGTAGTCTTTTTTTCCAAGATAGTGAATATTTTTTCTTCTGGGTAAAGTGCGTGGATCTATTTTTACAACTGGGCCTATAATGATAAAATGATAATCTGGGCGAAGATCGGCAATATTCATCAGAAGGTCAATATTTAATCTTTCATCAATAACCCCATAGAAACCAATTTTGGAATGAGGTATGGTGATCTGATCATCCGGTTCAACCAGTCTTTGACGGGCCTCTGCAAAGTGATGAAAATCGATGCTACTTGGGAAGGGATGAATGTTGTGATGGATGTGCTTTTTTGCCTCATACAGCGATTGGCCCCCGGTGAATACGACGTCGGCCTTTTTCAACAACTCACCTTCCATTGTGACAAGGGATTCAGGAGCATCTTTGAAAAGAGAAAGTTCGTCCATGCAGTCAAAAATGGTTGCCCGTGGTTCGAGGTGTCTGGTGAAAGGAAGTGCCATAGGTGTGTAATACCAAAGTGTATAATCTATCAACTCTTCTTCATAAATTAATTCATCAACGAGATCTGTCATGGCGGCTTCTATTTTTGAAGGAGCAATATCTGATGGAAGGTAGGGAATAATGACTAAAACATTTTCAGATGTTTCCCTCAAGTGAAGCCGTGGAAGCTCGGTCATACCAAAAACGGGTTCTTCAAAATAAAAAACCCTGCGATGCTTAGCGTGCCTTGAGAGGAGATGTTGAGGTCTTTGAAAAACAAAGTCCCAACGCAGGTGAGAAAAGACTAACAGATCAGTGGTTTCACAAATTGTGTTCATCGCAGTAACTCCAAAATTTTAAGTTCAATAATATCCATAAGTCCATGTGATCGATCTTGGCTTATGCCAATGATGTGCCAATGATGTGCCAAAGATGTGCCAAAGATGTGCCAACCTAAAACTCTCAATCCAAGGGGCATGGCTTTTGAAATGATTTGAAAATACATACATCTCACGATTGTTTCTAAGGGGCGATGAAATGAATACAGAGGCAAATTTGGACGAAAGCGGGGCAAATCACCCGAGGAAAATGTTTCGTCGTGATAAATGGAAAACATTGAATGGTGAATGGGATTTTTGCTTTGATGATGAACAAAAATTTAATACTCCGAATGACGTACAACAATGGACGCACAAAATAAATGTGCCTTTTGCACCAGAAACGAAGGCCAGTGGAATTAATGACACAAATTTTCATCCACGTTGTTGGTATCAGCGAAAATTTGTCATTGAACGGACAGAAAAAAAATTAATCCTTCATTTTGGGGCCGTTGATTATCAGGCAAGGGTCTGGCTCAACGGTTCCTATCTTGGATATCATGAAGGTGGACATACCCCCTTTAATTTTGACATTACCAATTATTTAATCGACGGTCAGGAACAAGAACTGATTTTGCGGGCAGATGATGATCCACTTGATCTTACCAAGCCTCGCGGAAAACAGGATTGGCAAAAAGATCCTCATAGCATCTGGTATCCCAGAACAACAGGCATTTGGCAAACGGTGTGGCTTGAAGAGGTCCCAGAAACCTTCATTGAAAAATTTCGATGCTCTCCTCTTCTTGAACGCTGGGAAATTGGTTGCGAGGTTTTTATCGAGGGGCCATGCCCAATGGGGATGGAGTTAAAAATTCGTCTGAGCTGTGGAACTCAAGCGCTTGCAAAAGACTGTTATGAAGTCATCCATAAGGAAGTCCATCGACGAATTGCTTTATCAGATCCGGGTATTGATGATTTTCGAAATGAACTTCTTTGGAGTCCGGAGAAGCCGACCCTCATCGATCTCGAGCTTGAACTTTGGAGTGGTGGACAAAAAATTGACCACGTTCATTCCTATACCGCCTTAAGATCAGCGGCCTATAATCGAGATCGCTTCCTGCTTAATGGCAGGCCCTACTATATGCGCTTAGTGCTGGATCAAGGTTATTGGCCTGATAGTTTTATGACTCCACCTGGAATCGATGCCATCAAAAAAGACATCGAGCTTATAAAGGCGGCAGGTTTTAATGGAGTAAGAAAACATCAGAAAATAGAGGATCCGGAGTTTTTATATTGGGCCGATAAAATGGGTCTTTTAGTCTGGTGTGAGATGCCAAGTGCTTATCGCTTTACCCATGAGTCAGTTCAGCGTATTACACGTGAATGGCTGGAGGTTATCAATCGAGATATCAATCATCCCTGCATCATCGTTTGGGTTCCCTTTAATGAGTCATGGGGTGTACCGGACCTGGCCGAAAAAATACCCCACCAAAGTTGCGTTCAGGCACTTTATCATTTGACCAAGACGCTTGATCCGACCCGCCCTTGCATTGGTAATGACGGCTGGGAAGCAGTTGCCACTGATATCATAGGAATTCATGATTATGATGATCGACCAGACCGATTGTTTAAAAAATATGGTACTTCCAGCAATATGAATGTCAGTGAAATACTTAATCGATACCGCCCTGGTGGAAGAGTCATCACTGTGGAGGGTTACATGCATAGTGGGCAACCGGTCATGTTAACTGAATTTGGAGGAATTTCTTTTGTGGAGCCTAGTGAGCAGATCGTGAAGGCCTGGGGCTATTCTGCCGCTGAAACCTCTATTGAGTTTCGCAGACGTTATCAGGATTTGATGAATTCCATCCACCGAATCGAACTCTTTGCCGGTTTTTGTTACACGCAATTTACTGATACCTTTCAAGAGACCAATGGTCTTTTTAAGAGTGACAGAACCCCTAAATTTTCATTAACCGCGATGGCAAGGGCCACACGTGGGATCGGACTCGGTCGAGGCGAATTAACTGGTGTCCCTCAGCCGCCGCCGATTCCCCATGATAATGAGGCCTTTGATATTGATGGAGAGATAAAGGATTGATTTAAGAACTACTTCTGAATTTGTGTTTTTGTAAGACGGTCCACCTCAAAGCGGTGGTCGGTTTTAAACCAATCATTTCCCGTTCCTCGCCCAACGGCCTTAAATAAATCGGTTGCGATTTTTCCGTCCTTCATGATTGATTCATCCACATGAACAAGCTTTACTTCTCCCGTTATGAGAGATCCGGACCCGGGAACTTTTCCATAACAGAGCATATCTCTGAATTCACACTCAAATTGGATAGGGGATTCCTTCATGCGTTTGGCCTTCACGAGTGTCGAATCTATCGGAGTGAGGCCTGTGAATGAAAATTCATCCTGACCAAAAGGGAGTTCAGTTGAAGCTAAATTCACCTGAGAATAATTATTTTCAGTGCAAAAATTAACTACAAAATCTTTTTCACGAAGAATATTTTTTACTGTGTCTTTAAATTCACTATCCGAGCTTCTGATCATAGGACAAAAGGCAATGATCATAGGACTGGCAGACACCGCCGTAAAAAATGAGAAAGGGGCAAGATTATTGGAACCATCAATATTGCGAGTGGAAATAACTGCAATCGGTCTCGGAATAATGGATCCAATTAAAAATTTATAATTGTCGGCAAAGGCACCATTGGTTTCAAAGGTCTTCATGTGTAAAACTCATTTTTTTATATTTATTTTGCCATCCAGCTTTTCCAGTATTCTTCATTTTCGTACTTTTTAAATTCAGGCGTCATATGGAGAGAGCGTCGTGCATCGATCATAACGGCAAATTCGTCGGTAAACTCATTTTCATTTGCCTTCTTAAAGGCCTTCGGGTGCGGCCCATGGTGGATACCCTGTGGATGAAAGGTGATTGCCCCGGCATCTATATTATCGCGTGAGAAGAAATTTCCCTGATGATAAAAAAGGATTTCATCATAATCAATATTTGAGTGAAAGAAGGGCACCTTCAGAACTCCTTCGGAAGTGTACTCCAGAGGTCTGGCGACAAATGAACAGACAACAAAATTCTGGGCGACAAACATTGTATGACCTGAGGGAGGAATATGATAACGGTGAGAATTAATCGGGCAGTAGTCGTAGATGGAAATTTTCCATGCATAGAGTGACCCCTTCCATCCTAAGACATCTAGGGGATTAAAGGGGTAGGTGACTGTCGTGATTTTTCCATGGTGCTTGATTTTTACGTGGTATTCATTTTGGTCACAATCAGATCCAACCTTTGCCTCGGGAATAAATTTGGCCGTCTGATCATAGAGGGCATTGGGACCTAAAATGCCCCGGGAGGGCTCTTCAAATTCTGAATTTGATTCCACTTTAAGAATTTTCATCTCCTGAGTCACAAAGATTTTATAAGTTGTTCCCCTTGGGACAATAATATAATCACCTTTCTGAATGGGGATATGCCCGTAGATCGTTTCCATCCTTCCTTCTCCCTGATGGATAAAGAACATCTCATCAAAGTCTGCATTCCGGATAAAAGTCTCTTGAGTCTGGGTCAGAGTTCCGAGGTACACTTCCAGGTCCTGATTATAAAGCATTTTAATAAATTGATTCTGGAGATCTTCTTTTTCAAATAATGGTGGCAAATTGCGTGGTTTTAAATCACCATCAATCTGACTCCAGTCGGTCGGTTTATTCTGATGGTAGAGATGAGAGACTCGTCCAAAAAAGCCTTTCCTGCCGTGTTCCTCTTCAAAAAGCCCCTCGGGGATTTTAACGTGGGCCTGTTTTGTATAGATGCCGCTTGCTAAAAAGTTTTCCATAAAATGTTCCTACGGTTTTGGATTAGGTTTTCCAACAATATTTTTAAGAGTCCCGATTCGTTCAATGGTCAGCTCAAGAAGGTCTCCTGGTTTGATCCACTTATCAAGTTCCAGGCCACAGCCCGTTCCAACCGTTCCGGAGCCGATGAAATCCGTGGCCCGGATCCATTCTTCCATGCCCATGTGCTCAATCATTTGTCCCCACGTATAATGGGAGTCTCCCGAGCGCCCACGAGACCATTCCTCTCCGTTAACAGAGGCAG
>CAXNNO010000180.1:0-5575 GCA_964203555.1 Bacteriovoracales bacterium | reverse complement strand
AATACGACCGGCATCTTTAGTCGCCTGCCTTTGAGCATCATTGAAGTAGGCCGGAACTGTAATCACTGCTTCTGTTACGGGCTGTCCAAGATAGTCCTCAGCTGCCTTCTTCATTTTTTCGAGAATTTTGGCAGAAACTTCCTGAGCGGAATATTCTTTTCCGTCAACTTTTACCCAGGCATCGCCATTTTTATTTGCAAAGATTTCAAAAGGGGCAATATCTTTAAAATGAGCGACTTCTTTATCCGTAAATTTACGGCCAATCAGTCTCTTAATTCCAAAAAGTGTTTTACTTGGATTGGTTACCGCCTGCCGTTTGGCCACTTGACCAACCAGATTCTCGCCACTGCTGGCAAAGCCAACGATTGAAGGCGTCGTATTATGTCCCTCAGCATTTGGAATAATTTTGTATGAACCATTTTCCATGACGGCTACACAAGAGTTCGTTGTTCCTAAGTCAATCCCAATAATTTTTCCCATATAATTCTCCTTATTTTCTACCTTACTGTTTATCGTTTGCTACAACCACTTTAGCCGCTCTGAGGAGTCGTCCATTAAGGGTGTAACCTTTTTGAAATTCTTTAATAACTTGATTCGGACTTGCTCCCTCAGCGTATTCCTGTGCCACGGCTTCATGAAAATTGGGATCAAAATCCTTCCCCACTGAATGAACTGTCGTCAGTCCGTGCTTAGAAAGAGTATCGACAAATTGTTTTTGAACCATATCAATACCTGTTACTATATTTTTTATCTTAGGATCCTGATCATGTTTCAGCATCTCTATTGTACGTTCAAAATTATCTACCACCTGAATCATATCCGAAAGAACTCGTTCATTACCGAACTTAACCAGGTTTTCTTTCTCTCTTTCCATACGCTTTCTGTAATTTTCCATTTCCGCAGCGATGTAAAAGTATTTTGATTTATAATCAACTTCTTCTTTTTTGGGCTGGGCTTCGGAAACCTCTACAGTTGTTTCTTCAGTTTCCGTCTCTTTTTGCTCTCGGGCCTTATCATTTAAATTTTCATTTTCCATATCATTTCTCGCTCGGTTCTAGTTACTGTACTTTCAAGATGGGTCCGATTGCTTAAGTGTCAATGTTGGCTAATTCTAAAAATGAGACATTTTTCCATTTTTGAAACAATAATGATTTCAAAGACTTATCAATACTTCTTAAGATTCTCCCATCGAAAAAGATCATCCATAAGTGAATCCAACATCAAAAATCCCAAAGAAGTCAGATGAATTCGATGATCTTTAAGAATCGCATAATTTTGCTTAATCCAACTTTCAACCAAACAATCCAACCCATCAACCATAAGAATACCGTCTGAGGTTCTTAAACTTAAATAAAGTCTTTCCAAATTAAGTTCTTTTTCACCCAAGGTTTCAATTTCTATTTCAGGGTGAGTCACCTTCCATTTATATCGAATCGCTTTGTCGGAAGAGTTAGCAAGGTAACCTGTTCCTGTCGGCCCGAGGGCCGCAACACTTTCTCCTCTCCAGTATTTTAAATTATGCTTTGATTCATGGCCCGGCAGCGAAAAATTTGAAACTTCATAGTGAAGAAATCCCTGTGTCTTTAAAAACTCAGAAACTAAAAGGTACTCTTCTCTAATATAATCATCGTCTGGAATATTCTGAATCAATGGATACTTGGATCGTGCGTTAAGAATATATAAACTTATATGTTTGGGGTGAAAATCTAAAAGCTCCCGAAGCTCTTTTATTATATCCCTGTTTTTTTCTCTGGAGAATGGAACCCCTAAAAGAAAATCCAATGAATAATTCCAGTTTTCCTTTTTAAGCTTAGCTAGAAAATTAACGGTATCCTCAGCTGAATGGACTCGATCAAGAATCTTAAGAAATTCTGGATTCAAACTCTGGGTGCCTATTGAAATACGGTTGAGTCCGATATCTTTCCAGGCATCAAGCATCTCATCGCTCCATGTACCTGGATCAATCTCCATCGTAAATTCCGCATCTGGGCCCAAGGGAAGCGGCAAGACTTCTCGCTGAAAAAAATCAGCTCCCTCCTTTCCCCAAAGGGAAGGAGTGCCTCCGCCCAGATAAATCGTATCTAAAGCGGCCCAACTGACGTTCTGTTCCCGAAAAAAGAGATCATTCCGTTTTACGGATTCCCTTAAAAACTGATGAAAACTATCAAACGGAGGATTCAGGGGATCAAGACGTCTTTTGTAGAAATCACAGTAGTTGCACAGATGGATGCAAAACGGCACATGCAAATAAAGACTGTTCACCTGAGTCATTAGATAGAATTTCCTTCAAAAAAATCACAGCTCCAGTGATAATAGAACGAAAGTTTCAGTAAGTCTCATCCAAGGAAAATATGAAAATTGATCAGGTTAAACTAGATAATGAACTTAATACGCTCTTTATCCACTCTCCGGGCTGTTCGGCGGGAACAGTTCAGATGTGGTTTAGGGCCGGTTCCGCGTTGGAGGAAAAAGATAATCAAGGTATCGCCCACTTTCTTGAGCATATGTTTTTTAAAGGAACACCAAAACGTCCTGGCCCGCAGCTTGCCCACGATATCGAATCTTATGGAGGGGAAGTGAATGCTTTTACTTCCTTTGACTACACTTGCTACTACATAAATACTCCCAGCCTTTTTCTGGATAAATCTGTCGACATCCTGCTGGACATGGTGGCCAATCCACTTTTTGGTGAAGAGGACATTCCATCTGAAAGACAAGTTGTATTTGAAGAACATCGCCGCTCCATTGATAACCCTTCTCAATACAACTTTATGCAGTTACAGAAGGCATCCTTTGCTGAAGGCTACGCCCATCCGATTTTGGGAAGAGAAGACACCATTCTTAATTTTTCCCAGGAGCAAATTAAGCATTTTCGAGAAAGTTATTATAATCTGGAAAATGCACTCCTGGTCGTAGCGGGAGATCTCAGAGAAAGAGAGGAGCTAGAAAAGAAAATCAAATCTTTTCGCCTGCCTCATGGTCAAAAATCTGAATTTGGTGATTTTAAAATTAATCCAATTGAATCAGTTAATATCCACGAAAAAGATATTCGTCAGGCAACCCTGACTCTATGTCTTCAATCACCGGATTACATGAATATAAAATCGGCTGGGCAGGACCTTGCCATCAACTGTCTCGCCCATGGTGAGACATCGCGTTTTTATCAGGCACTGGTTGCAAAAAACTCCCTCTGCAATGGCATCGCAGGATCAACGATGTATTTTGCTCACGGGGGAGCGCACATGATCAGGATGAGTTTTCCAGTGGAAAACCTTTCAAAAATTTCGAAAATTTTTATGGCCACCATGCTTGACGCCCTCAAAAAGGGTTTCCAACCAGATGAACTGACTAAAATTAAGAACCAATATATTTCATCTAAAATTTATGAACGCGAATCCATCGAGTCCTTTGCCTTTAGCCTGGGTCACGGGTTTGCCCAATCTGGTAATATACACTGTGAGGATGAATTCATTGATAAGATCCGGGTAGCTTCTGCTGAAGAGGTCTGGGAAGGACTTTTAGAAATTGTTCAAAAGTCATCCCACTTTACTCTTCAAGTACCGAAGGGAACAAAAGTAGCTCCCTTTGAGAAAGAACTCAAGAAATGGCAGTCAGAACTCAAGAAAGCGGGCAACAAATCGGCCGTTAAAAAAACCAGAAATGCCGTGAGCGCCTCAAGTTATGATCCAGCTGTTACAGAAACGGAATTGAAACCGGGTATTAAATTAATCTATCGCCAAAACAAATTAACTCCTACTTTTGTAATGCATGCCTACCTTAGGGCAGGACAATCTATTGAGACAACAAAGAATGCCGGAATTCATCATCTTATGAGCCGCTTGATGACCTATGGATACAAAGGGATGGGGTATGAAAAACTTAAAAATGAACTTGAATCACTTTCATCTTCTTTAAACGGTTTCTCTGGGAAAAATGCTTATGGATTAACTCTCCACGGTCAAACCAGAGACTTTGAAAAATTATCTGATCATTTTTTTGGGACATTTTTTAACCCTGAATTTCCAAAAAAATTTTTTGATCACGAAAAAAAGATTATACTGAGAGCACTCGACAATCAAAAAGAAGACCCTATGAAACAGGTCTTCAAGACCTTTTACAAAATGGTTTTCAATCAACATGCTTATTCATTGGACCTGGCGGGCACTCCAGAAACTCTAAAGACCTTCAACCCTGACCTGATGAAAAAACTTCATTCTAATCATCTGAAAAATTCACAGTTGGTTCTCACATACTGTGGCGACTTGGATTATTCGGTTATTCATGATCAATTAATTAAAATGATCGGGAATCTTGCACCCAGGACTCGCAAAAAAAATGTTTTCAAGAAACCAAAAAGTCTTTTGGGTAAAAAAGAATCTTTATCTTTTCAGCGTGAACAAACACAGATCGTTATTGGAGGCCCCGCTTTTGCCATTGGTAAAAAAGAGGATATTTATCTCAAGATGATCACCGTCCATCTTTCAGGACAAAGCTCCGAACTGTTTGTAGAGGTAAGGGATAAGCAAGGTCTATGTTATTCTGTATCACCTATACATGTCTCAGCACTTGAAGCTGGTTGCTGGGGAATTTATATTGGATCCGGTCACGAAAAAACTAAGGCGGCGATCACTGCGATCCTGCAAATTCTTAATAATTTAAAAGATCATGGAATTAAAAAAGAGGAATTTGATAGAATCAAAACGATGATCGACGGACAAAACCTTCTGGGGATACAAACTAACGAAGATTACGCCCAATTCTACTCAATACCTACTCTTCATGGATTAGGTCTTGATTTTGGCCATAAAAACAACGACATGATCAGGTCAGCAGATTACGAAGACTTCCAACTTTTTCTTAAAAAGTTTTTTTCAAAAAAATGGAACATCATTCAGGCCGGCCCTAAAAGTTAAGAAACTCTCCTGGTAGTCGGATGTAGCAATCCGCCTACCAGCATTTGAGTATCAGTTAAATGTTCCTCGTTCATCATCTTTGTAAAGAGAAGGTTATGTTCAAAACCTTTTCCCTTTGATGCCATAATTGTTATAAGGGCCGTGAGAGATTCAAAACAGGTTGAAATGATTCCGTAAAAATGTGGGATATCAAGAAATCGAGGAGTCACACTGTTTAAATGTGAGTAAGCCATTTTACCTAGTTGGGCATAGTACTGGGTATCAACAATCTTCTTATTAACGGACTCCGAAAAATACCCGCATACCATAAGAGACATATCCCCGACTTCTTTGTAAATTTTTTTTTGCTCATCCCGTGGAAGTTGGGTTGCCTCCAGAAGCTTCATGCCTAGAATTTTTTCCCTGACTTTTCCATCTGATGTTTCAAAAAAATCATCAGAAAGGGCGAATTTATCGAGAACATCGCTAGAATAAAAAATAACCGACTCAGGCACAGGGCAGAGTGATTTTTTATTTAACTCTGAAAGTCCTTCAAAGAAAAAACCTTTGAGGTTTGTTGATAAGATAATTTTTTTTGCACCAGATTCATTATGCATTAACTATCTCCTTCTGCTCTATTTTAGCATATCCTGATATGACGAGGATAAAGGCCCTGGAATATT
>CAXNNO010000179.1:0-5584 GCA_964203555.1 Bacteriovoracales bacterium | reverse complement strand
ACACCCATCTTAAGAATTTGCTTAGATTCAGAATCAAAGGAATCAGGGGTTTCTTTGGTTGCGTAGAGAAGGCATTTCTCAATGGGAGAAAGAGCTTCTGCAATCTTTCCAAGTTTTTCGTCTTGAAAGTTTTTCGCAACCGGTGCCCTCATTCGGGTCATGACAGACCAAAGACAAAGTGCACTCAAAGCATGGGGCTCAAAGGTTGCCTCCTCTTTGAGCTTATTAATCTGTTCATCATAAATTTTTTCTTCCTCTTTGTAATTCATGAGGTAGGGAACTCTCAGGAAATTAAACCGGCCCTTAAATGAGTTAAAGTCAGGGTGTTGCTTAAAAGCCGTAAAGTGAATTTCATTGGAAGATCCGATGAAGAAAATATCTAGTTCCGTTAGTATGCCATGCAGGTTGATCGTTTTTGATTCCATCGTCATGAGAAGGTACTTGAAGGTATCGAGAGGACGTTTTAATAAATCTGAAAATTCAAGCACACCTCTGTTGGCCAGAACAACTTCGCCGGAAATTGAAAACAGGTTAAGAGACTGAAGGCTTGGTGGTAATGAAGCAAGTCTTCGGTCCATTGTTATTTGCTGAAGATTCGCATCCACATGTAATTGAGGCTCAATAGTCGTAGCACCAATAGAATAGCGGCGATTGATATAAAGTCTCTCTACTCTGATATGCTTGAACACCTCATGAAAGTTTCCTTTATAGTTTTTAAGAAGAGCATCAAAGATGAGTCGGTTTCTCTGGGAAAGATCTCCGTTGTAGAGATAAGATTTCTTAATGGTTTCAAGTCTCGAACCGTCATGCTTGAAAGCATGATCAATTAATGTCTGACGAGTTTTTATCGGTAATATCAAGAGAGGATGATCTTTGAGTTCCGAAGTGATGATCGCGGAAATATCCTTGTCTTCCAGAAACGCATAAGAATTGATGTTTTTATCTCCCGCAGGGCTTGAGAGGCCTAGGGATCCTTTAACAAATTGGTCAATTGGAAAAATCCAACTAAATGAAAATAGAGATCCCGCATCTGAGCATGAGTAATCCTCAGCTGCCAGCATGATTTTTTTTATCAGACTGGATTTGGATGATCCGTTAGGTCCGATCAGCAGAATGAATTTATTGTTAAAACCCTCTTCCATGAAATTATGGAGGAACTGATTAATTTTCATCTGTGTCTTTATTTGACCATGAACAGGTGGGGCATCCGGATGCTCACGAGTGAAAAGATTGAACGCTCCGTTGTGGTCTTTTCCAAAATAATCAAACATGTCCCTCAAATAAATATTTGTAGGTCGCAGTTCTTTTTCTGGATTTTTTTCAAAAAGGTTCATGTATTCATCGAAAGCCAGCACGTTCTGGTAACGGCCTTCTTCTTTATTTACTTCTTCCATCCATTTCATATAACCTGATCCTGTGAAGAGACATTCTGATAAATCCATTATACCAAAGATAATCCTGATCTTGGGTACTCTTAGCATTGTAGGCATTATTTTGCTCTTCCTAAGGCCTCGACCTCTTGCTTCGGCCAAGGCGAAGCGCCCCGAGACTCCAGAAAAGCTTTTTACTCAGGTGATTGAAGCTGCCCGTCCGTCTATCCTTAAACTCTGGGAGGAAGGAGACAGATTCTTTCCCAAAGAGGGGACTCGTTGCGAAGAGGAAATCTCGCACGAAAAAAATGTTGGCCGCAGCTATTATCAGTGCAATCCCCATTTTTGGCAGTGCTATTGGCAGGGTGGTGTCAGGAGTAACCCTGAAATAAAAATAGATTCATTTGGTCAAACTTTTCACGTCCTTGCCAGGGCATCATTTCCTGTTATTCCTGCCTACTCATCGCAGACCCGTTATTACGAACTTTTCAAAAGAAACGATCCTGACCTCGATCTCAACTATGGCATTATCGTCGAGTTGGAAGTCAAAGAAATTCCCGGCATGGTTCAACCCATGATTATTTCCGATACCTGCAGAGATACATTTCTTCCACAGAGAATCTATGGCTATGGAAAGGTCCAGGACAAACGCGAAGAGGGCTTTGTTTGGGATAACTTTGGTAGAAATATTTTTATCGACAAATTTTACGTCACCAACCGACAGGTCAACGAATGGCGCATACTTTCAGGAGAAACCGAAAAAGTTGAAAAAAACAGGACCTACTGGCCACGGCCCGCAACCTTATCTCGCAAAGAACAAAATGCTTATTGCCATTTCTACGGAAAAAGACTCCTCGAGGCAAAACTCTTTGATGCGGCCACCATGTCGCCTTCTGAGATGAAAAATGCCATGCCTGAAAAAGTTTATCGTCCGGATACCCCATGGCAGAGGGATCTTTCGAAATCCTTTCTTGGTATGGCGAGAATTAATCCGGATTACCAACTCACTCCACTGGATTGCCAATTGGCGCAGGTGCAGGGTTGTCATGAAAAGTACTTCTCAACTGATTCAGCGAGCTGGATGGGGATGCATTTTTTATTAGGCTTCTACCCGGAATCCCTGGAAAATTTTATTGAATCGGACAAAAAACTAAAAAAATCTTCTCGTTTCTTATCGCCGGATTCTCCGTGGCACGAATTAGGCATTCTCTCATCATGGACGGGAGAACAGGATGGGAATCCTCCAGTCGCCTTCCGCTGTTACGAGGAGGTCGAACCATGATGATCTTTTTATATTTTATAAGTTTGTCCCTATTTGCCAAAACTCCCTCCCACTGGTCTCAACTTCTTGAGGTCAATGATAAGCATGAATTTTACATAAATCATGAATCAATTATAAAACCTAGAGATTCATGGCAGACTCTTTTTTCTCTGGTTTATATGGATATAAATGTTCAAAGACTCAAAGATTGTATCTTCTTCAGAGTGCCAGGTCATGAGCCCGGATCCCTTAAGATCAAAACGATTTCCGCAAATGCTCAATGCGATGATCATGTTCTTCAGAATGGAGACAGGGAGCTAAATAATATTAAGTCCCTTCAATTTTTCGTATCACCGGAGAAAGTTGAAATTAATTTTTTAACAAATGATTTGGCCGCTCATAAATGGGAAGCCTCACTACAGTCTCAATTTCAACATTCTTCCGGCCAGTTGAATATGTCTTCAGCCGAATTCAAGGCCCCGAAGATCATTTACCTTGCCCGCTCTCCTCAATCTTCCAAAAAGATTTATCAAAGGCGACCTTTTTTAACGCCACAAACACTTTGTCATGACATTAACGAAGACTGTGAAGAGGTTTCTAAATCCATTTGTTCTCAATGCGGGAATGGATGGTATGAAGTTCCTAATGGTTGCAAGGTTGGACCCAAATACTGCGGTATCCACAATTGTGGAGGGAAAAATCGTCCTGCCTGCCGAAGGGGTATGAAGTGGCAAAGACAAGAAATTGAATTTGACTGCAGATCTAATGCAACTTTCGCCTATTGCCTGAAAGGCCTCTCGGTCGTGTGCGAGGGAAGAAAAGCCTTCTGCCGTTAGAGCGGTAGATCCACTAACGTGCTTGTGCGGCTAGGCCCGTTGACACCACATCTGTATTATACGGAAGCCACGAAAAATTCATCAGGATCTCAGATTCCGAACTTACGATTGTTCCAGCTAAAAAACGATGTGCCTGAGCGGACTCAAGATCCGTGAGAATGCGATAGGTTTTCTGAAGATCAAGTTCCCCGCCAGATAGGGTGATAAAGAGTTGATTATTTTCAATGATAAAAGGTGAAGGCCACCAATGAGCCTCAAGGCCATGGTTATAGTCCTCTTCCAGGATTTTCGCCAACATTCGCCCTGTCAGCTTAACCATTAAAAGCTGCGTCTGACCTGAACTCTTCTGAACAAAGGAAATATCCGCCTTGAAGTCGGACATATGTTTAGAAATTTCATCGTGGGATGGCGCAGGTAAATCCAACCTTGCCGTCAGATTTTCAGAAGGAATTTTTTGTCCCAGAAATTCTGCTGACATTCTTTTCTTGTGATCAACAGATTCATCCTCCGAAAAACAATCATGGGTTTCATGGAAAAACTCATGACAAAAGAAAACCGGTTGATGAGCGATTGTTTTGGCCGGATTCAATTTGCGAGTTTTTAAATTAATAACCAACTCCGCATAGCTAAAACTTTTTCCATCAGGGAGTCCCGCCATGACGAGAACGCCATTGATGTAGTTCGCTGTTTTTTGTCCATTCCTTCCACCAATGACGACATCAACTAATCCGCGCGGAAGTCTTTGGAGATATTCTCCTAAAGGATTTTTTAAATCACAGATATTCTCTTTAGCGGGGTCAAAATTAACTTTTAAGACCGGTAATTTTGCCTCTGAGGACGTCCCGGTGTTGCAATCAATTCCCGGGTGAGTCAGTACGACGATGACGTCGGCCCCCAAAGATTTTAATAGCCTTGAGTGCCTCAGAGTGGATTGCAGCATGTTCTCCACATAAAGCCCCACGCGATTATTGACCGGTGTTTGTGTGACGATATCATCCGGAATTAATCCTATGATTCCAATTTTAACTCCATCCACTTCTTTGATCAGATGCGGAGTGGTCCCCTCCCACTCAACTCCTCTTGCCGTCTTTAATTCGTAGAGATTACTGAGGAGGAGAGGCACGTGAGACAATTTAGCAAAGTCCTTAAATAAGTTTGTCGTCGTACCGATCTGGAGCGGAACCTTAATATTAAAGTCTCTCAGTCCAACCGTGACAGCATCATATTTATTTTTTTGGTAAAAATTTGTAACCTCAGATAGTTCTGCCCCACTCGAAAAGAGATTTCCTGAATCCAGCAACACTACATTTTTGTAAACGTCTCTAAGAATTTTGAAGTAATGTCCGATGACTTCCTGTCCACCGATAAAAATGGATTGTGGTTCAGGATTAATGACGTCCTTGAAGGTCAGTCTGAGCGGATTTAAATGGCCATGTAAATCATTGGTTGAGGCGATGATTATTCTTTTTTCATCATCACTGACATCCATCAGATCCGGTTCAGAGGGTTCTGAATAAAGTTCTTCGTGCCCTTTTATGACCTGATTGGACTTTTTATAAGAGCAGGAAGCGGAAAATAATAAGAGGCAAAGGATGTATTTCATAAATCTTTCTAAAAGGATTGAATCTTACTTAATTTCGTATAGGCGCTTTTGAGAACTTCAGCGATGGCAGTGTAATGTGAAGATCCCTGCGAGAGGCCCAGACTAATGCGAATAACACCTCGACCGATCTGGTCGCTTATACCCATGACTTTAAGTACCCGCGACGTTTCCGGTTGATTATCGGTGCATGCGGACGAAGTGGTGACAAAGATATCATGAGACTCCAATTCAATCTGAATCGCCTGACCATGAATGCCCGGATAACCGATTAAGGTTGTACCTGCGAGCCGTGGAGCATCTTGTCCTACAATCAGAAGATGTGGAAAAGATTTTTTCATGTCATCTTCAAATGCAAGTTTGGCCTCTTTGAGCTGAACAAGCTTAGCTGAATTTTCCTGAAAATCTTTTACCGCAACAGCAAGAGTTTCAATTCCAAGATAATTCTGAGTTCCTCCCCTGAGGCCTCTTTCCTGGGTACTTCCAAAAACCAAAGGCAGCAATCTGGCAGGCTCCC